>CAYVEI010000188.1:0-8226 GCA_964450515.1 uncultured Terrimonas sp.
CCGGCTTTTACCGGCACGAAAATATTTGAGGAGTATGATCTCAAAGAAATACGGCAGTATATAGACTGGAAGCCCTTTTTTATAGCATGGGAGCTGCATGGCAATTTCCCGCAAATATTAACAGACGAAAAAGTAGGTGTGGAAGCCACTAAGCTGTACAACGATGCTAATGCCCTGCTGGACCAGATCATTGCTGAAAAATGGGTCACTGCCCACGGTGTTGTCGGCTTCTGGCAGGCCAATACCACTGCGCCGGATACCATTGAAGTAAAGAACGGTGCGTTGGCAATAAGATTAGAATCCCTGCGCCAGCAAATTAAAAAGGCGCCCGGGCAGCCTAACCTATCCCTGGCAGACTTTATTGCTCCTAAAACCACGGGCGTGCAGGACTACATTGGCGCTTTTTCGGTTACCATAAAGGGAATAGAACCCCATATTAAAAAGTTTGAAGCCGAGCACGATGACTATAATAAAATAACCCTGCAGGCTTTGTGCGACCGTCTGGTGGAAGCTTTTGCAGAATGTTTGCACCAGCGGACAAGAAAAGAGTTCTGGGGATATGTTAAAGAAGAAGCATTAACGAATGAAGACCTGATCAAAGAAAAATACCAGGGTATCCGGCCGGCGCCGGGTTATCCTGCATGTCCTGATCACTTGGAAAAATATAAGCTGTTCAACCTGCTGGGTGGCGAGGAAGCAACAGGCATCCACCTCACAGAATCATTAGCCATGTACCCGGCTTCATCGGTATGCGGCTGGTATTTCAGTCATCCGCAAAGCCAGTATTTTGGCGTGGGTAAAATTCAGCAGGATCAGTTTGATGATTATGTAAAACGAAGCGGCTCCGGTAAAGAAGAAATGCAACGGTGGCTGAGACCTGTGCTGGAGTAGGCTATGTTGTTATTCCTGGCAGGAATACATCTCCCGGATAAAGTCTCCGGACTTCGCACCTGCTATGTTCTCCGGAGACTTAGGTCTCCAAAGTGCATAACGCTCCACACATCATATATTATTTAGCCCATTCCAACGCGTTTCGTTCGCTTTGATTTTAACAGTAATCAAAAAGCATTTCATAACAGGAATATGTAAACGCTTTCATAGTAGAATAGACTGTGATTCTGGTAACCTCCCTAAATTCGCATCATACACATTTAAAGTGGAAACGCTTTTGACAGGCACAGATTATTCTGCTTTGGATCAAACCATAAAAATGAAATGTAGATTATTCCGTATTGCTGTTCTTATTCTATCGTTGTTTTCCTGCCGGCAACAGGATACCGGGTGGCAGGTATCGAGGGGGAACGCTGAAAGCAATTGTTATTCGCCACTGGATCAGATCAATACCAATAATGTTAAGGACCTGAAGGTTGCCTGGACTTACAATACAGGCGATACAGGAGCCGCCATTCAATGCAATCCTATTATTGTAGATGGAATAATGTATGTGACCTCACCTGCATTAAAAGTAATTGCCCTTGAAGCCTCTAACGGTAAGATGCTGTGGCAGTTCGATCCTTTTAAAGAAGGGCATGCTTATGATGTGAACAGGGGCGTAACTTACTGGCAACACGGAAAAGATAAGCGGATCCTTTTTACCGCCGGGCATAATTTGTATGCCTTAAATGCTCAAACCGGGCAGATCATCCCAACTTTTGGTAAGGAGGGAACTATTGACCTGAGAGAAGGTTTGGACCGCGATCCAGGTGAACTGTTCGTTACGGTTACTTCACCTGGAATTATTTTTAATGATTTACTGATCCTGGGTTCCCGTACAACCGAGGCGGAAGGCGGCGCACCCGGGCATGTAAGGGCATTTAATGTGCTAACGGGTAAAGAAGCCTGGGTGTTCCATACCATACCACAACCCGGAGAATTTGGATACGACACGTGGGAAAAGGACGCCTGGAAAAATGTAGGAGGCGCTAACACCTGGTCGGGTTTGAGCCTGGATGAAAAACGTGGAATGGTTTTTTTTGGAACGGGCTCCTGCACTCCCGACTTTTTTGGTGGCGATCGTAAAGGGCAGAACTTGTTTGCCAATTCGGTAATAGCCCTGAAAGCAGCAAGCGGTGAAAGGGTCTGGCACTACCAGATTGTCCATCATGATTTGCTGGATTATGACCTTCCTGCCCCCCCGGTGCTTGTAACAGTAAACCATGATGGAAAAAAGATTGATGCAGTAGCGCAGATAACCAAAACCGGGAACGTATTTGTTTTTGATCGTGATACCGGTAAGCCTTTATTTGATATAGAGGAGCGCAAAGTGCCGGTCTCGGATATTGAGGGAGAGGAGAGTTGGCCCACTCAGCCATTTCCTGTGAAACCAGCTCCGTTCGTCCGGCAAAAATATACCGAAGATGATATCCCGGATATTTCAGCCGAAGCCAGGGCTTACGTGATTGAGCGTTTGAAGCATATTAGAAATGAAGGCATTTTTACACCTTCCAGCGAACAGGGATCGTTGGTATTTCCTGGTTTCAGGGGTGGTGCGGAATGGAATGGAGGTTCATTCGATCCTCAAACAGGCATCCTGTATGTTAACGCGAATGAAATACCGAATATCACCGCTTTAAAAAAAGTAGAAGCAGACCGGGGCAATGAATTAGGCGTCAACCTTTATCAACTGAATTGTGCAACCTGTCATGGTTTTGACAGGAAAGGCCAGGACCCTTTCCCGTCCCTGCTGTATATCGGGAAAAAGATGACTGCTCGGGATGTATCAGATCGGATAAAAAATGGAAAAGGCCAGATGCCTGCTTTCCCTAATCTTTCTAAAGAGCAAACGGATGCGATAGTGGGTTATCTGTTTCAGGAACAAAACGGTAAGATCATTGAGGCGGAAGGAAAACAGCAAGGTGCTTCGGGTAAAGCATTTCGTTATGCTCATTCCGGACATGGACAATTCCTGGACCGGGAAGGTTATCCGGCTGTAAAACCGCCATGGGGAACACTTAGCGCGATCAATCTGAATACGGGGGAGATATCCTGGCAAATACCGCTTGGCGAATACGAGGCGCTAACGAAAAGAGGAATTCCGCCTACCGGCACGCAAAACTTTGGAGGTACCATTGTAACAGCAGGTGGTGTCATATTTGTGGGAGCAACAAAGGATGAAAAATTTCGCGCTATAGACAAGCAAACAGGCAACATCTTATGGGAAACAAAATTGCCTGCCGGCGGATACGCTACACCCAGTACCTATGAAGTTAACGGCAAACAATATGTGGTGATAGCAGCAGGCGGAGGAGGCAAGAACGATACAAAAAAAGGGGATAGTTATGTTGCCTTTGCCCTTCCGGATTAAAGAGGCGGGGTTCTCCTGCGGAGGATTCCCCAAAGCGCTTTAAATGCTGGTATTGGCCCCACTTTTTAAGTTTAACATGAAGTAACATCAATTGAATCATCGTCATAAAAAATCATATAAGAATATGAACATGAAATTGGCCAACCTCATTTTATTTGCCGCTGTATTTTGTTTGCCCTCTCTTTTACCGGCGCAGGGCAGGAATAGTGAAGAGAACAGTAGCAGCCGGCAAGTCAACATTATTAATCGTAAATCCGAACAGAAGGTTGATGTTATGATAAACGGCAGGCTGTTTACATCTTACTGTTATCACGACAGCTTGGTGAAGCAGGTGCTTTACCCTGTTTTAACTTCATCGGGAACGGCTGTAACGAGGGGATGGCCCATAAGCCCAGGGCCGGGTGAGCGTCGTGATCATCCGCATCATATCGGTATGTGGCTTAATTATGGAGATGTAAATACTTATGATTTCTGGAACAACTCCCATGCAGTTCCTGAGAAGCTGAGGAAAGTTCACAACGGAACGATTAAGCATATGAAGATTAAGAAAATTTCCTCGGGTAAAAAAGAAGGTGTGTTGATAACAGGGGAAAGCTGGCTGTCGCCTTTCGGAAATAAGCTTTTAAGCGAAAAAACGGAATACCACTTCATTGCCGATGGATCTACACGGATTATTGACCGGATTACAACCTTAACCGCTGACAGCAGTGTGGTGGTATTTAACGATACGGAAGAAGGGATGTTTGCGGTTCGTGTGGCCAGGCAGTTAGAATTACCTTCTAAAAAAGAAAAAGACAATCCGGTTGAAGGAGACCCTACGGGGGATTATAGAAGTAGTGAAGGCATAACAGGAAGCGATGTTTGGAGTACGCGTGCGAAGTGGATGAACCTGTTCGGCCATATTGGATCCGAGAAAATTTCCCTGGTCATTTGCGACCATCCGAAAAACCTGAGTTATCCGACCTACTGGCATGCGCGTGGCTACGGACTGTTTTCTGCCAATCCGCTTGGCGTGAAGGACTTTACCGAAGGCCGGCAGTCACTGAACTACTCGATGACCCAAGGAAGATCTTTAAAGTTCAGATACCGGGTCATTATCAGCTCGGGTAATTATTTGACCGACGCTGAGATCAATGATTATGTGTCAGATTTTGAAAAAAAATATTGATCTGTAACTTTTATAATTAATCTCCATACCGGTTATGGAATACCGTCAATGGCTAAACGAATTAACCCGGCAAAATTTAACGTTAAAGCATTTGTACAGGTGGTCAAAGGTCATATCATTGTAAACGCTTTCATTGCGCTTTCCTTCATGATCCAGATTATCTTCATTAGATTTGAATTGTGTTGCGGGTGAGGCTACATGCAAGCCGAAAGCCATGTCTTAATTGAAGAAGAAGTTTGAAGAAGAAGGAGTTGACGCTGTTGGAGAACGTGGTAGAGATGTGATTGGGTTAGGATTTTAGCGACACCGTTCAAGTGGATCAGGCTTTGGCTGGCTTAAACTACATAATTTTTATTTATCAAATCAGAACGATCATGGGTAATGGTAAAACAGGATTGAAAAATGGGCAGACAACCCGTCGCAACTTTATTAAAACAACCGGCGTTGCAGGTGCAGGACTGTTAGCGGCGCCGTTTATTGCATCCGGTGCATGGGCCGGAACGTCTCCCGGCGATACGATCAATCATGCTATTATTGGCACGGGTAAGCAGGGTGTCGGCTTTCACTGTAAAGGTTTTGCCAAAGCGAAAGGTTGTAAAGTGGTGGCTGTTTGTGATGTGGACCCGCAGCGTCTCGATGCGGCTGCCAGGGAACTGCCTAACGGGAAACAGGTTAAAAGGTATTCAGACTTTCGCAAACTGCTTGAAGACAAGTCCATAGATTCTGTAAGCATTGTAACGCCCGATCAGTGGCATACACCAATGGCGTTATGGGCGCTCATGGCCGGGAAACATGTATATATAGAAAAACCCTGCAGCCATACTGTGGAAGAAGCGGAGCTTTTAATTAAAGCCGCGGCACAGTACAATAAATGTGTACAGCACGGAACGCAGCGCAGGAGCGAAGGAGATCATATTGAAGCGATAAAGCAATTAAATAGCGGCATCATTGGAAAAGTTCATACCGTTAAGGCGATCAATCATCAGCTTCGCGAGCCTATTGGACGTGCTGCCGCAGAGCAGCCTCCCCGGGGCGTTGACTATGATATGTGGCTTGGCCCATCGCCGGTAGTGCCGTTTACCAAAAATCGCTGGCATTACAACTGGCATTGGTTCTGGGATTATGGCGGGGGTGACACCGTAAACGATGGTGTTCACCAGATTGATATTGCGGTTTGGGCTTTGGGAAATCGCTATCCCAAAAGAATGATCGTTTCGGGAGGGCAATATTTTTATAATGACGACCACGAAACGCCGGATACGCAGACTGCGGTCTTGCAATATGACGACAGCCAGATTATTTATGAGATGCGACTGTGGACCCCTTACAACCTGGAAGGGCATGACAACGGAAATGTAGCATATGGAACTGATGGTAAAATGGATTTCGGGCGCAGCGGCGTTATTGTTACAAAGGGAAAAGAGCAGATCAAAATTGAATCACCGGAACCTGTTGAAAGTATCATCCCGAATTTCCTCACTGCCGTAAGGGAAAATAACCCTTCCAAGCTGCTTTCCCCGATCAAAACAGGAAGGGTATCTTCCGACCTTTGCAATTTAATGAACATTGCCACCCGGCTGAACGCTCCGGCAATCGAATATGATCCGGTAAAGCGTGAAGTAACATGCCCCGGATACCAGGATCAGGCAAAGGCATTCCTAAGCAGAGAATACAGGAAGGGATATGAACTCCCTTATAAATAGTGTATTTTATTTAATACAATCTTTCAACCTGAAACGAAAATGTTCAATAACAATATAATGAAGGTGAAATCAAATCGTGTTAAAAGCTGGACAGTTTGGTTAATTATGGCGGGTATACTGGGTAGTTGTTCCGGTAATAAAAATACAAAAGCAGACCTTCCTGTAGTGGAGTTTCAACAGGAACCCGGTAAGCTATTCATCCTGATAGATAAAAAACCATTCGCTACCTACGTATATGAGGATTCCGTAACCACCCGGCCCTATTTCGAAAATGTAATGACTCCCTGCGGCGTTCAGGCAACCCGCAATCACCCTGTTCTCGCCGGCGATCCTAAAGATCATAGCTCCTGGCACCCGGGCATCTGGCTGAGCTACGGAGATTTGAATGGAGTTGATTATTGGCGGCTCGAAGGAAAAGTGGAGCATGAGCTGTTTACCGAACAACCCAAAGGCGGGGCCGGAAAAGGAACATTTACAGTGCGCAATTATTATATGAGCGCCGACGGCAAAGAACGGATGGTTGCAGAATTGGTCAGGTATTCAATCATAGCGGAACCGTCGGGGTATTTGCTGACTTCGGCGAGTACCTACTCTTCTGAAAAAGGTGATTTCACTTTTGGAGACCAGGAAGAAATGGGACTGGGCATTCGGGTGAACACTAAGATCACCGTTCAATACGGGGATGGACACATTACCAATGCTGAAGGACAGAAGGATGAGGATGGTACCTGGGGAAAAGCGTCTAAATGGATTGACTATAGCGGTGAAATTGATGATCATTATGTAGGAATGGCCATCATGCAGGATCCTGCCAATTTCCGCCCTGCCTGGTTTCACTCACGTAACTATGGTTACATCGCCGCTAACCCTTTTGGCAGGGAAGCCATGAAACAGGGAGAAAAAAGCGCTGTCACGGTAAAGAAAGGCGACAAATTTTCTCTTGGATTTGGCGTTCTGGTTTATTGTACTCCCAAAGGTGAGCAGGTTGATATCAATGATGCATATCAGGACTACCTGAATGATTTAAAAGAGTAGATTCCTAAAAGCAATAGCGGTGCATACTATACTACCTGTGGTTCAATATTACCTGGGTATCAGCTACCGCTTTGCCGTTTTTTACGGGGTTCACCCGGGTAAGCATTTTTATTGTAATAGAATAGCAATTAATTTATAAACCTGTACCAGTGATGCAGGATTGCCTGTTCACCTTTATTAACCAATAATGATCCACGATTTATGATCACAGATTTATTGCAGATATCTCAACCCCGGAAATTGAATTTCGGCAGCGGGTGTTTGAAAAACATACCCGGCGATATTCAACCTTTTCAGTTAAAACGGCTACTGGTTGTTACCCTGCCGGCAGTGCTTCCCCAGCTTCAGGAGCTGATAAGCGGGCTCGAAAAAGGAGGGATTAAAGTAAGTGTAGATGTTTCTATCCGGAAAGAGCCTACCTGCAATGATTTTGAAAAGCTATTGGATACAGCGAGGCGTATTCAACCGGAATGTGTACTCGGAATTGGCGGCGGCAGCGTTATGGACGTAGCCAAGCTGGTGGCGGCACAGGTAAAAAATACCCAGTCACTGGCTGATATCATGGGTATCAACAAACTCAAAGAACGTGAAATATTATTGATTTGTTCGCCAACGACCTCGGGAACGGGAAGTGAGGTGTCGCCCAATGCTATTTTGCTTGATGAAAGCGATAATCAGAAAAAGGGCATCATCAGCCCGTTCCTGGTGCCGGACATGGTATATGCAGACCCACTGCTTACGGTTTCGTTACCTGCGGCGATGACGGCTGCAACAGGCATTGACGCGCTTACGCACTGTATAGAGGCTTATGCCAATCGCTTTGCCCATCCGCTGATTGATGTATATGCGCTGGAAGGTATTCGTTTGATCAGCGCGAATCTTGTAAAATGTTGTAAGAACGGAAACGATCCTGAAGCCCGCGCTGCCGTGTCTTTGGGCAGCCTTTTTGGCGGCATTTGTCTGGGACCGGTCAATACCGCCGCGGTGCATGCCCTTGCTTACCCGTTGGGAAGCCG
>CAYVEI010000189.1:0-8171 GCA_964450515.1 uncultured Terrimonas sp.
TGAAATCACCTTTTCTTTGTGCCCGTAGCCATCTTGTACTTTTCCCGCATAATTTCCTGTACCGGCACATTTTTGATCTTGCTTTCTAACCACGAAATAATATCCAAATACATGAAGGAACGGCTTTCGAGCGGGTTGTCTTTATATTTTTCTAACTTTCCTTTTAACACGATGAATGCGGCTTTAACCTGCTTCTTATCCAAATGAAAGGACTTTTTCAGGAAGCGGAAGATCTCTTCCTCCACCACGCTCAGGTTCTGCATTTTAGCCATAAAGCGGTACACCGATTTTACCAGGTATTCTAACAGGTCGTAATTGCCCAGCTCGTAGTGCGCAATAAGATGCAATAACCTGGAATAGCATTGCAGGTCGGTACGCAGGTCTACTTTCCAGTTGATAATACGGTTGAGGTATTCAATGGCTTTTTCATTATCGCCGCTGCCAAAGTACAGGCAGGCAATTTTATAGTAAAACACTAAAATGCGGTGACGGTCCATCTTTAATCTGAACTCTGTGATCTTAGCCTCAATTTCGGGAATGAGCTTTAAGCCCGCTGTAAAGCTGCCTTCTAAGAAATGCTTATTGAGCTTGGCGGTATACAGGTATATGAAGCACTGCACCCGGTTATTGTCGTTGCTGTTGGCCTGTTTGGAATGATAAAAGTGCTCAAATTTGTCTAATACGGTATTAAACTTGTCGTAATTCTGCAGCACAAAATGAGCGTTCAGCAAATTGTGCAGTCCTTTAATATATAGCGGGGTATCTACTTTTTTCATCAGGGGCTCCTGCTCAAAAGCATCCACCCATTTCTGGCAATAGCGGTAATACATCAGCAGGTCCTGCAAAATAAAGCCGTACCAGCAGTAGCTCTCATACAGGTAATGTTTTTCGTAAAACCCATTGTATAGTCCTGCAGAGGTGGGCAGGTTAGATTCAAAGAATGCCTTTATTGCCATCCTGTCTTTATCGCCGCGGGCATGTCCAAGGTTAATATACCAACTGTACAATTGCAGCGAAAGGTTAGAGAGCTTATTCATCATGGTGAGCTTGTCGCCGGCTTCCTCAACCTCCTTCGCCAGTATTTCTGCCCGGTTCTCCATGCTTCTCGTAATATACAGGGCCTCAATCTTCTTTTCAAAGATGAGCGTTTGCAGCCAGTAAGTAACCTGGTGTTGTTCCCTGGCGTATTCCTTTACCCGGTCTAAAGTTTTAAGGCTTTGGAGGTAAAGCCCCTTATCATACAAAATCCGGGAGTAGTCCATGAGCTCATGCAACTGCAACTGGATGTTATTATCATCTTTCAATATACGTAGGCTGGCTAATATCTGCCTGTACAGGTGTGCTTTAAGGTTAGAGAGTTGTTGTTTTTTGATGTCGGTATTGCGTTTCAGCAGCGATTCCTCGTCATAATCCTCCAGTTTGTCCAGCGCATCGAACAACTGAACCGTTTTCATGTCGGGCGAAGTGGCGTTACGCTGTACAAAAAGCTTAAAATTCCTTTTTTCAGCCTTTTCAAGCGACTTAACCAACTGAAATAACTCATCTGTAGACCGTTTGGGCATCGTAATCAAATTGCTTTTAAATCCTTATCCATAAAGGCTTTCAGTAAAAAAATACCGCCTTGCACACCGTAATATAATGTTTAATTTGGTTTTATTACTCTGTTATCTGCCGGTACATTCGTGCAGGATTGCAAATATCCGGTTTTTAATAAAACAGTTATATCATGTAATTGCCTGCTATGGGGGCAGATTTAATCATCAAAAATCCATCTATGTCTCAAAACAAGATTTATATTTTTGATACAACGCTGCGCGATGGTGAGCAGGTTCCGGGATGCAAATTAAACGCTGCTGAAAAGATAGAGCTTGCGCTTGCGCTGGAGAATCTTGGGGTGGATATTATTGAAGCGGGTTTTCCCGTTTCCAGCCCCGGCGATTTTGAGTCGGTACGCAATATTTCCGCTGTTATTAAAAACGCTACTGTTTGCGGTTTAACCCGTGCCATAAAAAAAGATATCGAAGTAGCGGCCGAAGCTTTGCAGGGCGCCAAACGTCCCCGCATCCATACCGGCATCGGGGTCTCTGACCTGCATATTGCCACTAAGTTCAATTCTAATAAGGAAGATATTTTGGCCCGTGCGGTAGAAGCGGTAAAGTATGCCCGTAATTTTGTAGATGATGTGGAATTTTATGGTGAGGATGCTGGACGCGCTGAGCTGGGTTTCCTGGCCAGGGTAGTAGAAGCAGTAATTAAAGCGGGTGCAACGGTAGTAAACATTCCTGATACTACAGGCTATTGCCTTCCCCACCAGTATGGCGAAAAGATCGCCTACCTGATCAATAACGTACCCAATGTTAACAAAGCCATTCTTTCCTGTCATTGCCATAACGACCTTGGACTGGCAACGGCCAATTCCATTGCAGGCGTAATGAATGGCGCCAGGCAAATTGAGTGCACTATTAACGGTTTGGGCGAAAGGGCGGGTAATACCTCCTTAGAAGAAGTGGTAATGATCATAAAACAGCACGAATCGCTGGGGTTATATACAGATATAAAGGCCGAACAGCTTAACCCGATGAGCCGTTTGGTGGCCGACACCATGCGGATGCCTGTGCAGCCTAATAAGGCCATCGTAGGCAGCAATGCCTTTGCACATTCTTCGGGCATACACCAGGACGGGTTTTTAAAGAACGCCGAAAATTACGAGATCATCCGGCCGGAAGAAGTAGGGGCCGACAGCTCAAAAATTGTATTAACGGCAAGGAGCGGGAGGTCTGCGCTGGCACATCGTTTTCAGAAGTTAGGGTACAATTTTAACCGCAATGAAATTGATGAATTGTACCAGGCTTTTCTTAAGGTAGCCGATGTAAAAAAAGAAGTGGGGGACGAGGATCTGAAGACATTGGCAACCGATAATCATCCGGAAGTAGCACTTGCATAATAAGCAGATGTTTTCTCATGTTGCGTTAAGCACTCTGATTGGCGTGGCGCTTCGGCGTCACGCTTCTTTAAAAAGGAACGATGGGTAACACTTTATTTGATAAGATATGGAACAGGCATGTGGTACAAACCATTGCCGGAGGGCCTTCGGTGTTATATATTGATAAACATTTTATTCATGAAGTAACCAGTCCGCAGGCTTTCAAAGGATTGCAGCAAAGGGGGCTTCAGGTATTTCGTCCGAAACAGGTGGTGGCTACCGCCGATCATAATGTACCTACTTTAAACCAGCATCTCCCCATAAAAGAAGCATTATCGCGCATTCAGGTAGAGCAGTTAAAAAAGAATTGTGCAGAATTTGGCATTGAGCTGTATGGTTTAGGACATCCCTACCAGGGCATTGTGCATGTAATTGGCCCTGAACTGGGCATTACACAGCCGGGCATGACCATTGTATGCGGCGACAGCCATACCTCAACGCATGGCGCTTTTGGTACCATAGCATTTGGTATTGGCACCAGCGAAGTGGAAATGGTGCTGGCTACCCAATGCCTGATGCAAACCCGGCCAAAGCTCATGCGCATTAATGTAGAAGGTAATCTCAATAAAGGGGTGGTTTCAAAAGATATTATTCTTTACATCATCGCCCAAATTTCGGCCAGCGGCGCTACAGGTTACGCGGTTGAATATGCAGGATCGTCCATACGGAATTTATCAATGGAAGCCCGTATGACTATTTGCAATATGAGCATTGAAATGGGCGCCCGCTGTGGTATGATAGCGCCCGATGAAACTACATTTGCTTATATAAAAGGGAGGGAATTTGCACCGGAGGGTGATGCCTGGGAAAAAGCAGTAAGTGACTGGAGCAGTTTATATAGCGATGCGGATGCGGTATTTGATAAGGAACTGCATATAAAAGCGGAAGATATAGAGCCAATGATCACCTATGGCACTAACCCCGGTATGGGCATAGGTATAACAGGACATGTGCCGGCACTGAGCGAAATTGACGAAAGGGAAAAGCCTTCTTTTGAAAAATCGCTCCTCTATATGGGACTGAACCCGGGCGACTATATTAAAGGTAAAAAAGTAGATTATGTGTTTATAGGAAGCTGCACCAATAGCCGTATAGAAGACCTGAGAATGGTGGCTTCATTTGTAAAAGGAAAAAAGAAAGCCGGTAATGTGGAAGTGTGGGTAGTGCCCGGCAGCAGACAGGTAGAAAAGCAGGCTATGGAAGAAGGCATTCATAAAGTATTTGAAGATGCGGGATTTATATTGAGGCAGCCGGGATGTTCGGCATGCCTGGGGATGAATGAAGATAAAATACCTGCGGGCAAATACTGTATTTCTACTTCCAACAGGAATTTTGAAGGCAGGCAGGGCCCGGGGGCAAGAACGCTGCTGGTTAGTCCTTTAACCGCTGCCGCGGCCGCTGTAACCGGTGAAATAACGGATGTGCGGGAACTGATCTGATTTTAAATTTGAAATGAATCGGACTAAACACCTAAAATAATGATATGGATTATTTATTCAGATCAAAAAGGCAGTATTGAACAATCTCAAATATAAAAATGGGCAAATCCATCAATATAATACAAAGCCGGGCTGTTCCTGTAACAATAGAAAATATTGATACGGATCAGATCATTCCTGCCCGTTTTTTAAAAGCTACCACCAGAGACGGCTTCGGGAAAAACCTGTTCCGCGACTGGCGCTATGAGAATGGCGATGAACAAAGGCCCAAACCGGGTTTCCCTTTAAACAATACCGCCTACAGCGGTAAAATTTTAATAGCCGGTAAAAATTTCGGATGCGGCTCCAGCAGGGAACATGCCGCCTGGGCGATAAAGGATCACGGATTTGATGTGGTAGTAAGCAGCTTTTTTGCGGATATATTTAAGAACAATGCCTTAAATAATTTCCTGCTGCCGGTGCTGGTTTCGGAAAATTTTCTGCAACAGTTGTTTGATGTGGTGCATAAGGATCCCACTGCTGAAATAGAAGTGAATCTTGAAAACCAGTATATTAAAATTATGGCAACAGGAGCAAAGGAATTGTTTGAAATTAACAGCTATAAAAAAACCTGCCTGTTGAACGGTTACGATGATATAGATTATTTGCTAAACATGAAACCCGAGATTGAAAAATTTGAACAGCAATAGGCATAATTCATTCATCGTAATCCCCCGTAACCCTGTAAGAACATAAAATACGCGGATGAAAAAAAAGATAGCAGTCATTTTTGGCGATGGTATTGGACCGGAAGTAACACAGCAATCCATAAATATTCTGAATGCTGTAGCTAAAACGGGCTCGCATGAGTTTGAATATACCTATTGCCTGATGGGTGCAGACGCTATTGATAAAACCGGTAGCCCTTTGCCCGATGAAACCATAGCGGCTTGCCTGAACAGTGATGCAGTATTATTCGGCGCCATCGGGCATCCCAAATACGATAATGATCCCGAAGCCAAAGTGCGGCCCGAGCAGGGTTTGCTGCAACTGCGAAAAGCTTTGCAGTTGTATGCCAATATTCGCCCTGTTACCACTTATTCTGCTTTGCAGCATCTGTCGCCTTTAAAAGCGAAGCATACGGAGGGGGTTGACTTTGTGATCTTCCGCGAGCTTACCGGCGGTATTTATTTCGGTAAGAAAGCGTGGAACGAGGAACGAACTCAGGCATCCGATGAATGTGTATATACCCGCAGTGAAATTGAACGGATAGGTCATCTTGCTTTTCAGCATGCGCAGCAGCGCCGTAAGAAGCTTACCCTGGTAGACAAAGCCAATGTGCTGGAAACCTCAAGGTTATGGCGTAAAGTAGTGCAGGAGATAGCAGGCGGCTACCCTGATGTGGCGGTGGATTATATGTTTGTTGATAATGCTGCTATGCAGATCATTGTTAACCCGAAACAGTTTGACGTAATATTAACAGAAAATATGTTTGGCGATATCATCAGCGATGAGGCCAGTGTTATTGCCGGATCGCTTGGGTTATTACCTTCGGCGTCTGTTGGTAACGGGGTGGCTTTATTTGAACCCATTCATGGTTCTTATCCCCGGGCCGCAGGAAAAGATATTGCTAACCCGCTGGGCTCCGTTTTATCGGCGGCGATGATGCTGGATCATTTCGGCTTAAAAACGGAAGCCGCGCTGGTGAGGGAAGCGGTAGACTGGACGCTGAAGCACAATTTTGTAACCAAAGATATTGACCCGGTTAATTTTTATTTAACCACTACCATTGGCGAGCTGATTTGTGAATACATTAATAATAAAGTGCCCGGAGAAGCGTATGGATCCGATATAGAGCTGAGGGGGTCAACGATAATATAAAATGTGAAAATGTGAAAATGAAAAAGGCCTCGAAATTGTTTGAATTTATTCAAAAGTTGATATGGAAATTTATCGGGTTTGGCATTGTGCTAAAGTGCCGTGCCTCTACACTTGTGGAGAGGGATAGGGGTGAGGGAAAGGTATTATAAGCAATAAATACAACAGTAGTAAAATGGGCATAAAAGATAAAGCTATGGAATTAAACAGGTATTCAAAAACAATTACGCAGGATCCAACACAACCCGCCGCGCAGGCTATGTTATACGGCATCGGGCTTACGGATGATGATCTTAAAAAAGCGCAGGTAGGTGTTGCAAGTATGGGATGGGATGGTAATACCTGTAATATGCACCTCAATGACCTGGCAAAGATTGTAAAGCAGGGTGTATGGGACAACGAAATGGTAGGACTCATCTTCAACACCATTGGTGTGAGCGATGGTATCAGCAATGGTACAGACGGTATGCGTTATTCCCTGGTTAGTCGCGATATTATTGCAGACAGTATTGAAGCGGTTTGTGGCGCACAATATTACGATGGTTTGATAGCCTTACCGGGCTGCGATAAAAATATGCCCGGAAGCATTATGGCGATGGGCCGGCTGAACCGGCCGGCTATAATGGTATATGGCGGCACTATTGCACCGGGACACTATAAAGGACAGGATCTGAACATTGTTTCCTCATTTGAGGCACTGGGACAAAAAATTGCCGGCAACCTGAGCGAAGGCGATTTTAAAGGTATTGTAATGAACAGTTGCCCCGGCGCCGGCGCCTGTGGTGGCATGTATACGGCAAATACCATGGCATCGGCTATTGAGGCGTTAGGTATGAGCCTTCCTTATTCTTCTTCTAACCCGGCGCTTAGCCCCGAAAAGAAAGCGGAATGTCTTGCCGCCGGTAAAGCGATCCGCCTGCTGCTTGAAAAAAATATTTTGCCTGCTGATATTATGACGCGGAAGGCATTTGAAAATGCCCTGAGAGTAATTATTATAACCGGGGGAAGCACCAATGCAGTGCTGCATTTTATTGCCATTGCAAAAAGTGTGGGGGTTGAAATAACCCAGGACGATTTTCAGCGGATGAGCGATCAAACGCCGGTGTTGGCCGATTTTAAACCTTCCGGAAAATATTTAATGCAGGACCTGCATGAGCATGGTGGTATTCCGGCAGTAATGAAATACCTGCTCGAAAAAGGCCTCTTACATGGCGATTGCTTAACCGTTACCGGCAAAACAGTAGCCGAAAATTTAGCAGATATTAAAAGCATAGATTTTGAAACGCAGGATATTATTTATCCATTGGAAAAACCCATCAAAAAAACAGGTCACCTGCAAATACTATATGGTAACCTGGCCGAAAAAGGAAGCGTAGCCAAGATCAGCGGTAAGGAAGGCGAACGCTTTGAGGGACCGGCAAGAGTATTTGACGGAGAGAAGAATTTGATTGCCGGATTGTCCAGCGGACTCGTTAAGCACGGCGATGTCGTCGTCATAAAAAACGAAGGCCCCAAAGGCGCCCCGGGTATGCCCGAAATGCTGAAGCCAACAGGCGCGATCATTGGCGCCGGTTTGGGAAAATCGGTGGCATTAATTACCGATGGCAGGTTTAGCGGCGGCACCCATGGGTTCGTCGTTGGACATATTACTCCCGAAGCTTACGAAGGCGGATTGATAGGGTTGGTGGAAGATGGCGATATCATTGAAATAGATGCAACAAAAAACCTGCTCTCCCTAAAAGTAAGCGCTGAAGAAATTGCACGGCGCAAAGCAGCCTGGAAAAAACCTGCATTGAAAGCTAAAAAAGGAGTTTTATATAAGTATGCTGTCAGTGTTAAGGACGCCAGCGAAGGTTGTGTAACGGATGAATAGTGGGTGAAGGGTGTGAATG
>CAYVEI010000190.1:0-5017 GCA_964450515.1 uncultured Terrimonas sp.
CATTTTCACATTTCCATAGCCTGGGCGGCAAACCTGTTATAACTGCTTAGCTTCGAGCTATCGCGGCAGTCCTGACAGGTTGCCAAATCAACTTCTCTCCTGCGCTCTCAGCCAGCGTTCGGGTATTTCATTGCTGCTGGCCTGAATATAATCCTGGTATGAACACGCGATATAGGATTTATCCGGCAACTGCATCCACCAGCGACCGGTTTTTTTACTTTGCAAAAACACCGTATCTATTTCGGCAAAAGCGGTATTGAATTCAAAGAAATTATCCCGCTCCGCCAGGAGGGCTTCATGCTTGCCCTGCCATTTTCCATCTACAAAATACCACAACATTTGCGCTATTTGTTTCGCGGTTAATTGCTGGATATCATTTTCTACCGTATAACCATAAACTCCTATGGAATTCAGGTTCGGACTCATGCCCGCGAAACGGGTGAGCATACAGGCCTGCTCTCCGTCCAGCCCGTTGGGTGAAAGATAATTGGAAGGGGCCGCGGCATGCTGCAGTGCAGCGATATCAAAGCTCAGCATGTTCGTGTTGCGAAGCACAGGCTCCATTTCATCCATATGTTCTTTTACCACACCCAGCCGGTAACAATCAAAACGCAGCTTATCCATCGTTTCCAGCATATGCGGATTTACAAAATAGCTTTGAAACGCAATATGATTATAATGCCTGATAAAATTGGGTTCGCCGGTTAATATTTCCATTAAGAAATTTCTGCTGCGCAAAGGGTTATCCATATTCAAATCAATGAGTCCGTCTATTACAGCGGCTTCAATAATACGGTTCAACACTTTGTACGCATCGTATTGGGCAAGGGTGAGATCATGGCTGCCTCCCAGGATAACCACTGTTTTTCCAATATCCAGCAATTCACTTACCACGGTTCTTAATGCCGCATACGTATCGGCTATACCTGCACCCGATTTAATATTTCCCACATCCGCGATCCTGATATCTTTATGCCAGTAATACAAAGCATAGAACTGGCTGCGAATAACGTCAGGGCCGGCAGAATAACTGTCTGAACCTTCTCCTCTTTGCTCGCCGCAACCTACCAAAACCACATCGGCAATATCAAGATCAGGTAACTCTTCTTCATACAATGCAATATGATTACCGATCTGTCCTTCTAAGTAACCCTCATCGTGCGATAAATGATACCGGTTAACCGGATTTAAAAAATCAGTGATGCTTAGCACGTCGCCCATAACAATGATTTTTACAAACCTACTGGTTCTATAGCAAAAATCAGAGCAGAAACTTCTAACATGATGTGAAAAACCGGATAAACGGTTGGTAAAAACACTTAGACGGAAGATAAGAAAGTGCTATTTTTTACCTTCTGCTATCATTTTCCCGCGGCGCGCAATGCTTCTAAGATGCGCACGCCGGCATCCCTGTTTCCCCCGGGTAAAGCAGCAACGCTTTTATTTTCAAAAAGGTCTTTGCACCATTGCAGCACCGTAAGCAAATGAGGATAAGCCGCTATTTGCTGATCAATCCATTCAACAGCTTTTGCTTTGTTTTCTCTTTTTTCAATTGCCCATGCCGATACCAGTGCGTTGGAAGGAATAAAATTGCTCACCGTATTGTCTATACGCGGGGTAAACTGCAGTATATGATCCAGTAAAGCTTCTCCACCCGCTTTCTTTAACTGCCTGCCGCACAGGTATTCCATCCAGTCTTCCAAACGGCTGTCTATTTCATTGTCGTAAGGTTTTCCCACGCCTAAGTTTTGGGGCCATAGCCTCGACTGGCTGATCAATGCTAACGCTTTTTTGTAATTATTTTTTTGCATCTCCTGCAGCGCAAGCATCAGCTTCGCTTCGCGGTACAATGCTTTTCCTTCCGTAGCTCCTTCAAAAGGTATAATATTGAGCTTAGTCAGCACCGCATCGGCATCGCTGTATTTCTTATTCAGCATCAGTGTTTTGGCATACAGCATACCCATAATATATTGTTCAGGATGAGCCTTATAGAAAGGGGCTATTACCGCTAAGGCTGCGGCAGGTTGCCGGTGTTCTATATAATATTCGGTAAGCAGCTTATGGTACCGCCATTGTGCTTTATCAAGTAACAGGGCTTTTTGCAGATCGCTCAAACATTGTGCAGCATCGCTTTCCTTAAAGATGGCCGAGCGCGTTGCATAAAACGGGGCGTAAGAGGGCTCATTGCCGCAAGACAGCAATAATCGTTTACACTCCGCTTCCCGGTTGCGGTCTTTATATATCAATGCCAGTTGGTATTTCAGCATCCAGTGGTTTTGCTGCTCCAGCAAGTGCTCCAGCACCATTGCCGTTTCTGAACGAAAAAGGAAAACCAGCTCAGGGTTTACCGCATCGCAATCTGCTTTTTTGTTTTGCAGAAATGCGAGCCAGAAAGTAGCTTCCGCGCTTGCGGGGCTTAAGGAAAATACTTCCAGCGCTTTGTTTGTATAACCGGCATTATAATACCAGATAGCCAATTCGGCAAAGGTTTCGGCGGGCAATTCATTTCTCACCAAGGAAGTAAATGCCTTTTTGGCTTCTTCCGTTTGTTGCCAGAGGTATTTTTCAAAACGGGCGAAATGATTCAGCGGATCGTACGATAAAATGGTTTGCAGCACTGCGCCGGCTTTTACCGCTTCCTTGTTGTTGCGCAATGCGGCAGCCTGCAGCATCAGGGCATCAATATTATACCGGTTGAAATCAACTGCTTTTGCAGCATACACGATTGCTTTATCAAATTTTTTTTCTTTGCTGTACAGTCTGCTGAGTGCCGTATATGCCGCGCTCCTGTATTCCGGCGTAAGCGAGGCGATACTGAATCCGTCTTTTGCATCGGCTATATTATCCAATTGCGCATTAATGATGCCGTAATAGTAATTGGCATCGCCTGCATGGGTATCAATGCTTAGTGCCCGGGCGGCTAATTGCAGCGCTTCGGCATAGCGCATGTTGCGGTACAGGAGCTCAGCCATTTTTACCAGGGCGGGAAGATAATTGCTGTCTTTGCTTAAAGCCCCGGTAAGTTTTTCTTCAGCGGCTCCGTACATCTTCTGATCCATATATTCTTTTCCCTGTATGTACAACCCATAGGCAGTATTCCAGTTGAAGTTTGCAGGAGATGCCGCCGGCCGGCTGAGTGCCTCAAATTCCGGATCACTATGATATACCAGCTTATTACTACCCAGTGAGGCGGCGATGTTATTTGCGTTTATGCTTACCTGTAAGGAGTCTGCAAACACCTGCAATGGCGCCAGGTTCAGCACCTTGCTGTATATTGTTTTCTCCCCTGTTTTCACCACCAAAGTATCAGCAACGAACTGCGCAGCGGAAAAATATACTTTCAAAAAACCGTTTTCATACTTTATGTTAAGCGCGCCATACGGGTTGGCCCGGCCAATGCCCTGCGTTTGTGATACGGGATACCAGTATTCCTTCCAGGTATCCGTTGCATAAGGAGCAAAGCCTATATGCTTAAAGGGGGTAAACGTACTTGGAGATGAGTTTTGATTGAAGAGCCTTCCCGATTGAATTTCTACATACTGCCCATCGGTATCGGTGAGCAATTTTTCCCAGATCATGCCCTGCTGCGATAAGCCCCATATCCAGATCTTTCTGCCGGCCTTATCATCGTAGGTACTATAACGTACCATGCCGGTATTATCTTCGTGCCAGTAAGCGCCAAAGAAATCAGCCGGTTTTCCAAATACGTGATAGGATTTGTATCCTCCAAAATCATTCTCTTCGTAAAAATTGATCTTTTTTCCATTCGTTTCATTTACCGGCCAATCTGCATGCTCTCCATTATGCCCGATGTATTTTGTACCGGGAAAAATAAATTCTAAGTTGCCTTTTGCTTTAATACCCAGGTTCATCCAGTGGTAATAAGGCTGTTCAACGGGGGTGGAATTGTACCAGAAAGACTGCGTGGTAAAATAGGCTTTGTCTTTGGGCAGGTTGATCTCTATGCGCCAGTTGCTCCGGGTTAATAGATCCAGCACCCCAATAATGCAGCTTACGCTTCCGTCATCGTTTGTACGTGTTATATAATCAACAGGCGTGGCATTGGAAGGTGTATGGCCAATAATGCCATAATTGGGTTCCAGTCCGCCGCTCGTCCATGGGCCGCGCATGGCAATATCACGGAACTTTACCGCATGATTGTAATAGATAAATGATTTCCCGGATATCTTTTCTATCGCCGCCCAGATCTTCCCTCCAATTTCCGGTGTAATGAGCACTTTAATATAATCGTTCTCCAGCTCAACGATCTTCCATTGTTTTTGCTGAGGCTTATCGGTAAATCCATCATAACGGAAATACGGGTACACAGGCGAAAACAGCGGGATAGGATTCGGATCTGAAAATCCATAGGTGGGAAACCACTGCATATATTCCTTCACCGTAGCCGGTTGCTGTGCCAGCACCTTCATTATCGCGAAGCAAAAAAATAACAAAGTTATGGAAGGCTTTCTCATGGAACAATCATTTAAAAGGCTTAAACACTAAAATTAGGAAAAACACTTCCATTAAAACACAGCAATCGTTTGTGTGATTTAAAGTTTCCCGGCTTATACATACATCGCACTGGCTAAAGCTGCTATGTGCCGTAATAAAACCTTTGTAAGAAGAAGTTTTTGGATATTTACACAGATGATTGGGACTGTCCAACGGCCAGCGCAATGAACATCCATCAAAACAAACGAGTTAAAAGTATGTGTATGACTATACAACCACGCCTTTTTATATTTTTATTCTCCCTGCCGGTACTTTTATGCACAGCCATTTTCGTTCCTGCTCAGGATAGTCTGTTGGTTAGGATAACGCCAAAAGCATTATCTGCCAACATGATCAATAACCCCGCATTTACAGAAAATGCAAAAGGCGAAAACTTCTGCTGGCATGCCAGGGTGGGAATGGATCAGTATGTAGAAAACTTTCAACTCACCGGAGATACAGCATGGCTGGATGCAGGAATAGCATACTACGACTTTCTGATTAGCAGGATGGACACCGATCC
>CAYVEI010000190.1:5117-8144 GCA_964450515.1 uncultured Terrimonas sp.
TCAGCCATCCGTTTAATAAACAGTTGGATGCAGGACAGGTTTACCTGCGGCTTTACCGCATTACAGGCAGTGCAGCTTACAGAAACAGGGCGGAAAGGATATTCTTCACGTTAAAAAGTCATTTCCAATATTTTGACGACCACTATTGCTGGAACTATTTTGACCCGCTCACCCCTGGCGATATTGACACAGAAAAGAAAGATACGCGCCATGGCGTTTGGGTTCATCCCTGGCGTTCGGGTTACCAGGCCGGCGATGTAGAAAAAATTACCGAAGCTTATCATTATGGAATTGTCTTTAGTGAACAAGACATACAAAGGATCGTCAATACCAACCTGGAAGTGATGTGGAATAAGGATAAGGAAAATTCAAAATTCATTAATTCAAACGGACTGGGTGCGGATAATGATACTACGGGCATTGCAGCATTCAGGCAGGCTTACGGGCATTCAGCAGCTTCAAAGAATGCGGGTGAACTCTGGACAGGCCTGCTCGACTTTGACCAAACCATACGCGACCTGTATGAACTGCGGTTCAGAGGAGGCAAATATACGGCTGAGCGTTTACGTTATGAAAGCACTGTGCTTAAGAATCCTCCCGGCTTTAAAAGAAAATATGCTAAAGGAAAAGTTACCATACCCGAAATGCGCTTTACAGAGAGTAAGGAACTCTACCTTGCCACTGTACTTCCACATATCATCACAAAAAAAGAAAAATCAGTCATCATATGCAAATCATGGATACCCGGTATATTGCAGGTAGACCTGTATTCAGTAACCGGTAAAAAAATCACTAACTTATATACAGGCAAAACAGGAGAAGAAACCTTTATGATACGCTGGGACGGAAAAGATCCGGCAAGCAAAATAAACTATACAGGAGATTATAAGATACGCTGGACAACAGGATCTGGATACAGGGAATTTCCTGTTACTATTTTATGAATGCATAGCATTGGCGTCCGTGTTGAGATTAACTTCGCAGCAGTGGCGGAATGATCAGGCGCTTCTATTCATACTATAAGCTGTTCTTATAGTCGTGCGGGAGTCACTTAGCGCTTCTTATCCACCCGGTAAAAGCCCGTCAAGACGAAAAATGGAACAATTGTTTAAAAAGGCTTAAATACTAAAATTAGGAAAACAAAGCCTTATTTTTGCTACATGAACCTTTCTACGAAAGATATAAAAACAATAAGGGACTACTTTCAGAATAAACCTGTACTTAGAGCTTTTTTGTTTGGATCTTATTCCCGAAAGGATGCCTCTAATGATAGCGACATAGACATACTGGTTGAACTGGACTATTCTAAACATATCGGTATGGGCTTTGTCAATATGAAGCTTGATCTGGAAGAAAAATTGCATAAAAAAATTGATCTGGTCTCGAGTAACGGCATATCGAAGTATATTCTTCCATTCATAAATAAGGACAAACAGCTTATTTATGAAAGGTAAAATCAGCGATAAACAAAGGCTGCAACATATTTTAGAGGCAATTTCAGAAATTGAGGATTATATAGCAAATGTAGCCCTGGATGCTTTTCTGAAAAATTCTATGATGCGTTTTGCTTCAATTAAGCAAATTGAAATTATTGGTGAAGCCGCAAACTATATTTCCGAAGAAACTAAAAATGAATTCAGCGAAATAGAATGGCGGCAGATAACAGGAATGAGGCACGTTTTAGTTCACGAATATTTTGGAGTTGATAATCATCTAATCTGGCAAGTTATAATAAATGACCTACCGGAATTGAAGATTAAAATTCAAAATCTGATATCAGCGATTAATGATAATTAGGTTGTCCACCCTGGTAGGTGATAGTATACTTTTCGAAATAATCAGACTACCCACAAAGTGGGCAAGTTATACTGGTGCCGACCCTGGTAATGACAAGCTTTCTCCTAAACAGGTTTAACTACTAAATTTAAAAAAACACTTTCACCATCGCACACCAATCGTTTGTCTGATTTAGGCTTTCCTTACATTTGCCCCTAAAGCCGCTTCGTATCAGCCAGCTCAATTCTATATTATCTAATCCCATCGAATACCTTAAAGGCGTGGGCCCGCTAAAAGGCGATCTGCTAAAAAAAGAGCTGAACATATTTACTTTCAACGACCTGCTGGAACACTTTCCTTACCGGCATATAGATAAAACAGAAATAAAAAAGATCGGTGATATTACACCGGCCATGGATTTTATCCAGGTGGCCGGTAAAATCGTTTCCTGCGAAATGATGGGTGAAAAAAGAGGAAAGCGCTTGGTAGCCGAATTAAGGGACGATACGGGATCGCTGGAGCTCACCTGGTTCCAGGGCATTAGCTGGATACAAAAAAATATCCATGTAGGTCAGTCCTACCTGGTTTTTGGAAAGCTGTCGTACTTCATGGGCAGCCCACAGATCACCCACCCCGAAACGGAACTGCTGACACCCGAAAAAAGCGAAGGCAAAAACTATCTTGAACCGGTTTATCCCGCTACGGAAAAATTAAAAGTAAGAGGACTCAACGGCAGGCAAATAGGTAAGCTAACGCAAACGCTTATTGAACTGCTGCATGAAAAAGATCTGCCTGAAAATATACCCGATACTATCATTAAGGAATTACAGCTTTTGCCCCGGTATAATTCCTATACGAATATCCATTTCCCTGCTAATACCGAAATGTATGAGAAGGCCCTGGCACGGTTAAAATTTGAAGAATTTTTCCTGGCCCAGGTGCGGCTCGGACTGATCCGATCCGGCCGCCACCGTTATTCAAAAGGCATCGTATTCAGCAGGGTGGGTGAACTGTTTCATGACTTTTATAAAAACCATCTGCCCTTTGAATTAACCGGCGCGCAAAAAAGGGTATTGAAAGAGATCAGGCACGATACGGCAAGAGGATTCCAGATGAACCGGCTGCTGCAGGGGGATGTAGGCAGCGGCAAAACCATTGTGGCCCTGCTTTGCATGTTGCTGGCCGCAGATAATGGCTACCAGAGCTGCATGATGGCGCCTACAGAAATTTTAGCCCGGCAGCATTACGACA
>CAYVEI010000191.1:0-8139 GCA_964450515.1 uncultured Terrimonas sp.
AATGAGAAAGATTTTGAAGAAGCCAGGCACTGGAACACGTATATGAAAATGTATGAGGATTGTTTCGCACATTGTAATGCCATACCCTGGCATATTGTTCCGGCAGATCAGAACTGGTATAAGGAGTACCTGATCGCTGCTGCGCTGCACAGCACCTTAAAGCAGCTTAAAATGCAATATCCGGGTTTAAAAAAATAGCACCATTACACCCGTGTATTATTTGTGCATAAACGGTTGTTGATCCGGATTAATATAATTTTCTGTATAATATATATTTAGCATTAATTTGAGCAGGAAACTATTATTCTTAATCTAAAAATCAACACTATGGGCTTACTTAAAGACTTTAAAGATTTTGCATTAAAAGGTAATGTGGTAGATTTGGCCGTTGCCGTGATCATTGGTGGCGCTTTCGGGGCAATTGTTTCATCATTAGTGGATGATATCATTACCCCGCTGTTGCTTACCCCCGCATTAAAGGCCGCCAATGCAGAAAACCTGGACCAGTTGATGTGGGGCGCCGTAAAGTATGGTAATTTTTTATCAGCCATTATTAAGTTCCTCATTATCGCATTCATCCTTTTCCTGATCATTAAAGCCATGAAAAGTCTCCAAAAACCAGAAGAACCAGCAGCTCCCGCCGGACCTTCTTCTACCGACCAGCTACTCATGGAGATACGCGATGCATTAAAAAAATAATATTTTACATAACTCTGGTGCACTATTTGCACAAATACCCGGTGCTTTTCTATAAGCGCCGGGTATTTTTATTTTATCAGAACAAAACGTTTTTTATAATTTCGCGACAAATTTTTAAAACCATGAAAAAAATCTTGTTAAGTGCTTTCCTTGTTTCTTTTGCTTTTTCTGCCACGCTTTACGCCCAGGATCCCACGGTATCTGAATTGCGGGATGCGGCAGGGAAAACCATAACCAAAGATCCAAATGACACCATCCCCCAGGTTTGGAAAAAAGGCGGGTTATTCAGCATTAATGTAAACCAGGGCGCGCTGAGCAACTGGGCCGCCGGTGGCGACAAATCCTCGCTCTCTGTTGCTTCATTGCTTAACTTATATGCTTTTTATAAAAAAGACAGGCAAATCTGGGATAACACCTTAGACATTGCCTATGGCTTTGTAAACACAACCAGCCTCGGCAGCAGGAAAGCAGACGACCGCTTCGACTTTCTTTCCCGGTACGGATACCAGCTCGGCAAAGGAGACTGGTATGCCAGTGCAATATTAAATTTCAGAACCCAGTTAACCCAGGGATACGCTTATCCCGACGGCGATCCCAAGGTGCTTACTTCCAACTTTCTTTCACCTGCATATCTGTTGCTTTCTCCTGGTGTAACGTACCAGCCTAACGATAATTTTTCAGTGTCTCTTTCTCCTGCCACAGGAAGATGGACGATCGTAAATGACGATATATTATCTGCCGCAGGGGCATTTGGCGTTGACCCGGGTAAAAAAATAAAAACAGAATTCGGCGCATTTGGCTCCATAAATTATAAAGCCAACATCAGTGAAAGCGCTTCTTATGTAGGGCGGCTCGATTTGTTCTCCAACTATTTGCATAACCCGCAGAATATTGACCTTTATATGACCAATATGCTGCTGGTAAAGGTAAACAAACTCATTACCGTAAGCCTTTCGTTAGATATGATTTACGACGATGATGTAAAAACCATTGATGCCAACGGTAACCCTGCCGGCCCGAAGCTTCAGCTCAAAGAGCTGATGGGTATTGGTTTGGCTTATCGTTTTAAAAACTGATAACCGTTGCTTACATTTGCTGCGTCCCGTTTCGGTTACACTATGTAAAACCGGCGGGACGCAGTATTTAAATATTGTATAGTGAATACAGAATCATACCAGATTAAACTCCCGCAATTTGAAGGTCCGTTTGACCTTTTGTTATTCTTTATTGAAAGGGATGAGCTTGATATTTACGATATACAGATCACTAAGATCATCAATGATTTTGTAACCTACATGCACAGCATGGAAAACTTAAGCATAGAGCTCAGCAGCGAGTTCATACTATTTGTTTCCACGCTCATGCGCATAAAAGCAAAAATGCTGCTGCCCCGCAAAGAAACAGACGACCAGGGTAATGAAGTTGATCCGCGGCAGGAACTGATTGATAAGCTGCTTGAATACAAACGGTTTAAGGAAGCCTCTTCAAAAATGGCGGAAATGGAAGCCATTCGCATGCTGATGGTTAAAAGGGGTAATATACAGAAGGAAATGACGCAGGTAGGCGAAGACGCAGGCGAAGGTACCGAAATACAAACCATTACCATGTTTAAGCTCATGAAGGCTTTTGAACGGGTAATGCAGCGCCTGCACGACCGCAATAACAAACCGCAGCATGTGGTATACAACTACCACTATACCATGGAAGACAGCAGGGAATATATGTTAAACATGGTGCATACCGAAAAGACAGTAACCTTTGATAAAATATTTGAAATTTGCAATAACCGTATACACGCCATATTCCTTTTTCTTTCTATGCTGGAACTGATACAGCAAAAATACATGAGCATTATTACCGGTGAAGGCAGAAATAATTTTATAGTAGAATGGAATGAGAACAGGGAAGAGCTGTTATCTATGGAAGAAGCGGGGAAATGAGAGGTATCGGGTATGAGGTGTGAGGTATAAGGTGGGTAATTACTAACGATCGGATGAATCTTCCTACTTTCACCTCTCACCATTCACCGTTCACTATTCACTACTCACCACTAACCATTACCTTTGCAAAACATTTTACAACCCAACGGCTACCATACTACATGAAACAA
Source organism: uncultured Terrimonas sp. (assembly GCA_964450515.1). GTDB lineage: Bacteria > Bacteroidota > Bacteroidia > Chitinophagales > Chitinophagaceae > Agriterribacter. The sequence goes on from CAYVEI010000191.1 coordinate 2,810, forward strand.
AAAGCTATCCTTTTCCTTTTTTTTCTGTTACCCCTTTTCGGCGCTGCCCAGGAAAGCCCTTTGCACTGGGAGGTAAACAGTACAAAGAACGATGGCAACTCCTACACAATAACCATAAAAGCCACGCTTAACCCGCAATGGCATATATACGCCGATTCCATTGCAGCTATAGAACTGGAAGGTTTACACATAACCTGGGATAACGACAATATAGAAAAAAACGGAAAGCTCACTGCCGGTTCGGGAGCCACAATAGTTAAAGACCCGGTTTTCGACAACCGGGAGCTGCGCGTATATACCGGCGATTTTTCCCTCACCCAAAAAATAAATATTGCAGGAACCGCGCCGGCCTCGCTTAAAATAAAGCTGCAGGGGTTTGCTTCCAATAATGAAGAATTTATTCCGGTTGATGAAACTAAAACCGTGCAATTTGAAGGCGGTATAGCCACCGCCTCCGCCAGCCAGATCAGGCTGCAGGGCGTTGACCTGAAAAATCCCGTATCACCCTGCGGAGACGAAACCCAACCGGGGCAGGGTTTGCTCACTGTTTTTTTCCTGGGTTTTGTGGGCGGCCTCATTGCCCTGCTTACGCCCTGTGTATTTCCAATGATACCCGTTACCGTTTCTTTTTTCACCAACAGGGCAGCCCATAAAAAACAGGCTGTACGCAACGGGATCATGTATGGCTTTTTTATTTTTCTTATTTATGTATTAGCCAGCATCCCCTTTCATGTTATCGGCAATGTGCAACCCGAAATATTCAACAATATTTCTACCAATGCCTGGCTCAATGTTTTTTTCTTTGCTGTTTTTATATTTTTTGCCATTTCTTTTTTTGGCTATTTCGAAATTACCCTGCCTGCGGGTATTGCCGGCAGGGCCGATGCTAAAAGCAATATAGGCAGCATTAGCGGCATTTTTTTTATGGCGCTTACGCTGGTAATCGTATCTTTTTCCTGCACCGGTGTAATTTTAGGAACCCTGCTGGTGGGCACCGCCTCCGAAGGCGCATGGTCGCTTACCAGCGGTATGGCTGGATTTGGAACAGCGCTGGCATTGCCTTTTGCGCTTTTCGCTATGTTTCCCAACTGGTTAAAATCACTGCCCAAAAGCGGCGGATGGCTCGACACCGTAAAAAAAATTCTGGCATTTGCCGAACTGGCGCTTGCTTTCAAATTCCTTTCCAATGCCGACCTGGTGGAGCATTGGGGCTTACTGAAAAGAGAAGTATTTATTGCGATCTGGCTGCTGATCACAATAGGACTGGGTTGTTATCTTTTTGGATGGCTAAAGCTGCCCCGGGATCATAAAGGCCAAAAAATACCCGCAGCACGAAAAGTGCTGGGCATATTATCTTTTATTTTTGCCGTATATCTTATACCCGGACTTACCCCAACACCCTATGCCAACCTCAAATTATTAAGCGGCTTTCCACCTCCTTTAAGCTATAGTATTTATGGTGAATCTAATGTGCAGGGCAAGGGCGTTGAACCGCAGGTGATCAATAATTTTGAAAAAGCCATACAGCTATCTGCGGAGCAAAACAAACCCATTCTTATTGATTTTACCGGATGGGCCTGTGTAAACTGCCGCAAAATGGAAGAACAGGTTTGGACCAGTCCGGAAATTTCATTGCTGCTCAATGAAAAATTCATACTCGTTTCATTATATGTTGACGATCGTAAAAAGCTCCCCCCCTCAGCACGGTTTACCTATACATTTGCTGATGGAAAAGGTAAGGATATTGAAACCATAGGCGACAAATGGGCTACTTTTCAGGCAGAGAATTTCGGAAAATCTACACAACCGCTCTATGTTATTTTAAACCACGAGGGTAAATTGCTAACTCACCCTGTTGGCTATACGCCAGACGTTAAAAAATACCAGGACTGGCTGAACTGCGGGTTAAAAGCCTACGCTTCAAATCAATAAAAAATCGCTTACATTTAGGTTCACTAAAATTATATGTTATGCCTATACGGATGACAGATGATCCGCAGGAACAGCCGGAACAATTTAATGATGGAGGAGGTGGGGGCAGGCAAAGCGGGGGAAGCGGTGGCGGATTGCTGGCGCTTTTGCCTTTTTTACTCCGGATTTTTGGAGTAAAAGGAATACTGGTGATAGCAGCCATAGGAATTGGAGGCTATTTTTTACTTGGCCGCAGTGGGTGCGGAAACGTGCTGGATCAGGCCGGGCTACTGGCTACCGGTGGTATACTGGACCCCCAGCAGTTCCGGAAAGCCGGCATATACGAAGCATTGGAAGATGACAATACAAAAAATCCTTTGCCCGAAGCGGCTAACCTTCAACGCTATGCGCCGCAGGTGGGTAACCAGGGAGAACAGGGCAGTTGCGTAGCCTGGAGCAGCGCTTATGCTGCAAGGAGCATACTGGAAGCGTCGCGTACCGGCCAAAATGCGGGGGAGAGGGCCTTCAGTCCTGCTTTTTTATATAACCAGATCGGGCTTGATGGCTGCCAGGGCTCTTATATTATAAGGGCAATGGAATTTATGACCAAACAGGGCTCCTTACCTTATGAGCAATTTCCGTATACCGACCAGGATTGCAGCAGGCAGCCTTCCGGCAGCTTAATTCAGCAGGCGGCTCAGTTTAAAATGCGAGGCTTTAACCGGCTAACCAAAGGCGATAACACGGAAGAGCTGGATATGCGTGCCGTTAAAGAAAACCTGGCCCAGGGAGCGCCGGTGGTTATAGGCATGATGGTTGGGGAAAGCTATATGCAAAACATGCTGGGCAAAGACGTTTGGATTCCCGAACCGGGCGATGCCGGCATGATGGGCTTTGGCGGGCATGCCCAATGCGTGGTAGGCTACGACGATACAAAATATGGCGGATCTTTCCTGATCATGAACAGTTGGGGGCCGGAATGGGGAAACAACGGGTTTGCCTGGGTACGCTACCCCGATTTTAAAAGATATGTAAGAGAAGCCTACGGACTGGAACCCATGGTTAAAACAGGAGCTGCGGCCAACACGCCTTTTGCCTGTGAAATTGGGCTGATGGAGGTACAGTACGATGGCAAAAAAACAAGTTCCAAAGGCTATATTCCTTTACGGATAAGCGCAGGAAACCAGTTTGAAACCATGGCGCCGGTAAAGCTTGGCGCCCGGTTCAAAATAGAAGTGAAGAACAGCACCGAATGCTATATTTATGTATTTGGCAAAGAAACAGACGGCTCCAGCTATACCTTATTTCCTTACCCGGATGCTTCAGACCCTTCCAAAACAAAATATGCTCCTTTTTGCGGCATTACAGGCTACCGGCTGTTTCCAAAAGACAAAAGCATGATGCCCGACAGCATCGGTACCCGGGACATGATGGCGGTGGTGGTAAGCAAGCAGCCGCTTGACTGGTATAAGCTTAATCAAACCATCAGCCGGCAACCGCAATCCGACTTTGCAGCAAGGGTAAATAACAGTTTAGGTACGCAGGCTTCAGCTAACATCCGCTATGAGAGCACCGCAACAGGCACTATTCAGTTCCGGGGACCAGCGGCAGATAACCAGGTAGCAGCCTGCGTGGTAGCAATCACTAAACAGTAACCCGCAATGCATGCCTCAGCAACTTTTTTCTTCAAAAAAACCTGTACCGTATGAATTCGTTTATAAAACTGGCCCGTAATCCTGCAAAGTTCCGCTTGTTCCTGCTTTCCGGGCTGCCCAGCGCTTATTTTGCGGGGGTTAGGATTAAATCCATTTCTGAAGAAAAGTGCGTAGTAACCGTACCATATAAGTGGTTTTCCAAAAATCCTTTCCGCTCCACCTATTTTGCCTGCCTGGCAATGGCTGCCGAAATGAGCACCGGCGCGCTGGCGCTGGCCAATATCTATAAACGCAGCCCCTCCGTATCTATGCTGGTAACAGAAATGAGCGGAGCCTATTACAAAAAAGCCACAGGAATTACTTCCTTTGTATGCCGGGATGGCATAGCCCTGCGGGATGCGGTGGAAGAGGCCATTGCTGCAAATGGCGACAATATTATTACCGTACAAACTTCGGGTACCAATGAAGCCGGAGAAGTAGTGGCTGTATTTAATTTTACCTGGTCTTTTAAAGTGAGGCGCAAATAAGCGGCTATTAAAACCTTTTTAGTTAGCCCAAGGGAAGCAAAGCAATGCTAAAATTTGGGACGCATCCTTCTAAATTGTGCCTTGCATTAGCTATTTCCTTCAGCTTATCTTTGCGCGGAAAGCAAATGCTGTAAACCAATGGAAAAAAAGCAATTACTCAATCACACCCTTATTTCCGAAGCGCAGGCACTATCTACCAACTTTACCATAGGCGTGTCGGTAGACTGTGTGATCTTTGGCTTTGAAGAAAATAAACTTAAAATTTTACTTATTAAAAGCGATATGCCTGCCTACAAAAACCATTGGTCGCTGCTGGGCGATATTGTTAAACCCAGCGAGGATATTGACAAAGCGGTTTCCCGCATTGTAAAAAACCGTACGGGACTTGATGATGTGTATATGGAGCAGGTACGCACTTTTGGTAAAGTAAACAGGCATCCCGAAGGCAGGGTGATAACCATTGCGTATTGCTCCCTCATCAATATCAGGCATAACGAATTAAAAATTCACGACAACGAGCTGCACTGGCACGAAGTAAATGCCATTAAGGAAATGGCCTTTGATCACAGGGAAATATTAGATGCCTGCCATTTCTGGCTCCAATACCGCATGCAGGAGCACCCGCTGGGACTGCGGTTGCTGGGAACAGAGTTTTCATTACGCGATCTTCAACTGCTGTATGAAAACATTTTAGATGAAAAAATGGACAGGAGGAACTTCCGGAAAAAATTTCTCAGCATGGGACTGCTCATTGATACCGGCATACTGGAAAGCAATGTGCCTCATCGCCCGGGAAAGCTCTACCGGTTTGATTATGACAAGTATGGAAGCATGAAAAAAAAGAAATGGCTGGGAATTGATTTCTGAGCCATCGGAAAATCAATACCTCTTTGAAACGCTTATTCAAATATAAAGACCGGACGCAAGTGCCCGGCCTTTACAAAACCCCTAAACTAACTTTCTGAATATAACATTCCTATATCAAATAAGTATGCCAGCATTTGTACTAAGCTGATTTTAAAGCTTAACTTTGCTGCTGCTACCGCTATTACAGAGAGATATTCCACAGGATGGGGAATTAATTGCTCATTAAAAAAATATAAAAACCGCTTCAGAACCCTGTTTATGCGGTTAAAGCAGGTATTTTATTTCTGGCAGGGAAATGTATTACTATACCAGTAGTAAAATAAATGATTATTATCACTATTAAAATCAACTATTATGAAAGCAGATTCTA
>CAYVEI010000192.1:0-2001 GCA_964450515.1 uncultured Terrimonas sp.
AGGTTTCAGGTTTCAGGAGGAAAACGGCTTACTTCAAAAAATCAGTGAATGAAGAAGTTTATACTATATATCGGGTTCTGCGCACTGGTAATTCCGGCTGCATCTGCGCAGGTGTATATTACCAGAACGGGTGTTATTCAATTCTTTTCCAAAACGCCAATGGAAGATATTAAGGCAGAGAATAACCAGGTATATGCGGCTATTGATCTTTCCCGGAAAACAATGGCTTTTTCCATGCTCATGAAAAGTTTTTTGTTCAGGAAGGAACTGATGCAGGAGCACTTTAATGAAAACTATGTAGAGAGCGACAGGTATCCCAAATCCCTTTTTAAGGGAACGTTTACCGGTGATGTTGATTTGCAAAAGCCGCAGGTATATAACATTCAGGTACAGGGGGTAATTACATTACATGGTGTGGAAAAGTCTATTAGCACACCGGCCACACTGGAAGTCACTGCGGAGGGATTAACGGGAACGGCGCGGTTTAATCTTTTACCGCAGGATTTTGATATTGCCATTCCGGGTATTGTAAGAGACAAGATCGCCAGGCAAATTGATGTGCAGGTAAAAATTAGCTGCAAGCCTGTAAACTAAACCGTATGAAACGCCCACGTAAAACATTTCACATAAAGGGGAATATATATCAGGGTGTTCCCTGTCTGCCGGCCAGGCAGGTATCCGGCCATTAAAAATATAAAAATATACGGATGAAATATTACGCATTGTTTTTCTTTTTATGTGCCGGCTTTGGTAAGATAGCAACAGCCCAGGATTCCAGCTTGCTGCATATGCTGGAAGATTCCATGATGACGGATAAACAGGAGGGGCATGTTACAGGAACATTTAAAGGCACGCACATCATTAACACGCAATCTGTGGAAACCCCTGCAAAGGGTGTACTGCTGTTTATGATCATGCATCGTTTTGGAAAAATAAATGAAGGGGCGTACGAGTTTTTTGGATTAGACAATGCCACGATGCGCATGGGGTTCGACTACGGCCTTACCGATGAGCTAACGGTTGGCATTGGACGAAGTACTTTTCAGAAAACATACGACGGGTATCTGAAGGGTAAGCTCTTGCGGCAATCAGAAGGTGCCGGGGGGCGCATCCCGTTTTCTGTAACGGCGCTGGCAGGTATCGCCTATACATCGTTAAGATACAGCGACAAGCCTTATCTCAATGCAAAGTACCGTACCGGCTACACCGTACAATTGCTGGTAGCGCGAAAGCTTAGCCGCAACTTGTCGCTGCAGTTATCGCCTGCCTGGCTGCATTATAACCTGGTGCCTGCAGCGGTGGATAAAAATGATGTGTTTGCATTGGGGATGGGCGGAAGAATGAAGATTACGAAGCGCTCGAGTATAAATGTTGAATATAATTACCTGCCCGGTAACCAGGTCAACTCGTTCAAAGTATACAATTCATTTTCCGCCGGATTTGATATTGAAACCGGGGGGCATGTTTTTCAGGTACATGTTACTAACTCCCAGGGTATGGTGGAGCCACTGTTCCTCGGACGTACTACGGGAAGCTGGGGGAAGGGGGATATTTATTTCGGGTTCAATATATCACGTTCTTTCAATTTAAGCAGGAAGCATTGATTTTTCATTATAAAAAGAAACATATGGATCGCAGGAATTTTATTAACGACATGAGCCAGGTAACCGTTGCCGTATGCGCGGGAAGTTTATTAGCAGCCTGTTCCAAATCTTCCGATAATAATGCCACACCCGGTCCCGGTGGAGGGGGCGGTAGCGGAGGCGGAAACGTTTTGATCACCGCTAATCTTACCTCGGAGCTTACCGCTGTAGGCAGCTCAAAAACCAGTGGTACTGTTATTGTTATCAGAACGGCAGCGGGCAACGTGGCTGCATCCTTTGTGGCGCTAAGCCTGGTTTGCACGCATGAGCAATGCACGGTAGATTATATAGGCTCCAACGGATTTAAATGCCCCTGCCATGGCAGTGAATACAATGTAAGCGGAACCGTAACCATGGG
>CAYVEI010000192.1:2101-6446 GCA_964450515.1 uncultured Terrimonas sp.
TCAAACCGGATCAGTCGTTTATACCCCACCGTTGTACCTGTGGTAATGGTTTTCCATTCCTTGCCTTCCTGGTATTCCAGCACGAACTTTTCAATACGCTGGCCAATGGTAATATTTTCCTGCAGGAGCAGCACATCAAAGGTTTTGCTTCCTTTAAGGTTCAGCTCAATTACGGCAGTGGTATCCTTTTTCCTTGTAGTCCAGTAGGTATCATAATCCTGGTCGAGGATATGTTTCCCGCTTTTGCCGATGTTCGTGCCTGCGCCATTGGCCAGGTTAACGGCAAAGGTTTCGGTGAGTATTTTCTTCCATGCCATTAGGCTGGCAATATCATTTTCGTGTATCACCCCCCTCTTATCCGGGGGAATATTCAACAGTAAAACACTGTTCCTGCCTACCGAACTATAATAAATATCTAAGAGCTTTTCCGGCGTCTTTACCTTCTCGTCTTCCTTTGCATGGTAAAACCAGCCCGGCCGTACAGACACATCCGTTTCGGCAGGATACCATACGAGTCCTTTGGCATTTATTATTTTTTCCCGGCCGCCCAGATCATTGCCCGTCATATCGCCCTGGGGCTTAAAAACAAGATCGCGCTGTGATCCCGAAGCAATTTCCGTTTGATCTAAATTATTGGCAGGCACTACGCTCCATTCCGTTTCACGGCCATAGCCGCTTTCGGTGCCTACCCACCTTACATCAGGTCCCATAACGGCAATGGTAGCGGCGGGTTGCAGCTTGCGGATCAGTTGATACCATCTTTCAAAATCATATACCTGCTTCTTCCCATTGGGTCCTTCGCCATTGGCGCCATCGAACCATACTTCCTCCACGCGGCCGTAGCGGGTAAGCAGTTCCGTAAGCTGTGCAACAAAAAAATCGTTGTAGGCATCTGTTCCGTATACGGAAGCATTCCTGTCCCAGGGTGATACATAAATACCAAACCCAATGCCATAGGCCCGGCAGGCATCGGCTACTTCTTTTACCACATCTCCTTTACCATTTTTCCAGGGGCTGGCTGCTACAGAGTGATTCGTGGTTGCTGTAGGCCATAAACAGAACCCGTCGTGGTGCTTTGCGGTGATGATCACCTGCTTAATACCGGCGTTCTTGGCGGCGAGCACCCATTGTTTCGCGTCTAATGCCGTGGGGTAAAAAATGGCGGGATCTTCCGTTCCATCACCCCATTCCCTGCCGGTAAAAGTGTTTATCCCGAAGTGGAAAAAAGCGGTGAGTTCCAGTTGCTGCCAGCGCAGTTGCCGTGGTGCAGGTGTTACATTCGCCGCTTTGGCAATGATATTTTTTTCCGTGTCGCCGGGTTGTATCAGCACATAATTTTCTTTTGCCTCCTGGCCGAAAGCGATATTGCATAACAGGGTACATGCTAAAGCGATGAGGTTGTTCTTATTCATTGCGCTTCGTATAAAATGATTTTTTGTGTTATTTAAGATGGCAACTATTGTTCAGCCTGTTTGCTGTTCAGTATTTGTTTTGCATCCTCATCTTCATATTGTGCTATCAATGTATTGAGCCGGGACTTCAACTCCCGCGTAACTTTTTCATATCCCTTTTTACCATACAGGTTATGCATATCGTGCGGATCTTTTTGCAGGTCGTACAGTTCCCAGCTATCCACTCTTTTATAAAAGCGGATGAGCTTGTATTTTTTTGTTTGCACACCAAAATGAGGCGATACGGCATGTTCGCCGTTTTCATAATAATGATAATACATCGCCTCCCGGCCCTTTACTTTTTTACCGGTCAGCAAAGGCAGTATAGATTTACCCTGCATGTCTCCGGGTATAGCCACACCGGCGGCGTCTAAGCAGGTGGGGGCAATATCGAGGTTCATTACATATTCGTTCAGTATTGTACCCGGCTTAATTACGCCGGGATAGCGCATCATCATGGGTGTTCTGAACGACTCTTCGTACATGAAACGCTTATCAAACCAGCCATGCTCGCCCATATAAAATCCCTGGTCCGATAAATACATTACGATCGTATTATCTGTTAGCTGATGCTGATCTAAGTAATCCAGCGTACGGCCGATATTCCGGTCTAATGCGGCAGCCGTGCTCAGGTAGTCTTTCATATAGCGCTGGTATTTCCATTCTGTTAGCGCCCTGCTCGACAGGTTGCGTGCTTGAAAATCTGCATAAATGGGCTGGTAGTACGCGTTAAATCTGGCACGTTGGGCGGCATTCATCCGCGTAATGGCAGGTTCTTTATTGTCGGCAGGCAGCATTTTCAGATCATAGCCTAATATCATGGTTTTGGCAATGGTCATATCCTGCACTTTTGCCGCGGCCCTGTTATCGTAATCGTCATAAAAATTTTCAGGTAAAGGAAAAGTAACTGCATCAAACATTCCCATGTCTGTTGTATCGGGTATCCATGTACGGTGGGTTGATTTATGCCCGATCACCAGGCAAAAGGGTTTGCTGGTATCCCTTTCGTTCAGCCAGTTTTCGGTAACATCCTCAACAATACCGGCAGCATATCCTTCTATTCTTTTGGTGCTGCCATCCATCATCAGCATATCGGGGTTATAATAGCTGCCCTGCCCGGGAAATATTTGCCAGAAATCAAAGCCCTGCGGCTTTGTTCCCAGGTGGTATTTGCCTATCCACGCGGTTTGATACCCGTTAGACTGCAGTTGTTTTACAAACAGGTCCTGTCCGGCGTTGAAGTTAGACGTTTCATTGTCTTTAAACCCGTTTTTATGACTGTACTTACCGGTAAGCAGTACGGCCCTGCTTGGCCCGCAGATAGAATTGGTAACATAGGCTTTATTGAACAGCACCCCTTCTTTGGCGATCCGGTCTATATTAGGCGTTTGCATCAGCTTACTTCCATAAGCGCTGATGGTCTGGTAAGCGTGGTCATCAGAAAGAATGATGATGATGTTGGGACGGCTCTTATTTTGCTGCGCTGTTATCACCGAACATATGGCAAAGCTGATCAGTGCGGTTAGTATGAGCTTTTTCATGATCAATTTTTAAGAAAAGGAAAATGTATGTTTTCTGTATGTTCAGTTTGCATGATCTTTTGTATGTTTTGCACGATGGCAGGATTTTCCGCGGCAACATTTTTTGTTTCACCGGGATCGGCACTGAGATCGTATAATTCTACGGGGCTGCCGGGGTCTTTCATAACGTTTAAGCGTACCCCTTTCCATTTGCCCATGCGCACGGCCTGCCTGCCGCCGTCTTCATGAAATTCCCAGTACAGGAACGGGTGCTGTTTTTGTTTGCCTTTGGATGAAAGCGTAGGCAACAGGGAAACGCCATCCATATGTGGTGGCACAGGTGCGCCGGCTATTGCGGCAAAAGTGGGCATAAAATCCCAAAAGGCTCCTGTAAAACCCGATACTTTGGGTTTGGTAATAACAGCCGGCCAATAAGCGATCACAGGAGTGCGGATGCCGCCTTCATACAGGTCTCTTTTTATTCCCCTGAAACCGCCGCTGCTGTTAAAGAACGCGGGATCGTTACCGCCTTCGCGGTGAGGCCCGTTATCGCTTGTGAAAATAATAAGGGTGTTTTTTTCGATCCCCAGTGCTTTTAATTTTTCAATCACCTGTCCTGCGTAATTATCTAACTTAGTTACCATTGCCGCATAAGCCGCATGCGGGTAAGCCTGGGGTTGATAGCCTTTACCATCCCATGATGCGGGTATAGCTTGTGGCTGTTCGTTAAATTTTCTTTTATAGTAATCCAGCAGGCTGTCGTTTTGGGGTAATTGCAAAGCAGCGTGAGGCAGAGTATATGAAAGATACAGGAAGAAAGGATGAGCTTGATGCTCATCTATAAATGCAAGGGCTTCTTTTTGTATAAGGTCTGGCGCATAGTATTGCTGACTGGCGGGGGTGTTGGCGTAGTCAATTCTGGTGTTATTATTCCATAAGTGACCGGGGAAATAGTTGTGCGACTGGCGCTGGCAGTTGTATCCGAAGAAACGATAGAAGCCCTGTTGATTGGGGGCGCCTTCAGAACCCGGGTATCCTAATCCCCATTTGCCGAAATTGCCTGTAACGTATCCTGCGTTCTTCAGCATTTCGGCCATGGTATAGGCTGTATCGGGCAATGGCAACTGCCCTTCGGGCTGTATTTCATAATTGCCGCGAACAGGGGTATGGCCGGTATGCTGCCCCGTAAGCAGGGAAGAACGGGAAGGAGCGCATACCGATGTGCCTGCATAGAATTGAGTAAAGCGTATTCCGCCGGCAGCCAGTTGATCAATGTGGGGCGTTTCAATCAGCCTTTGGCCGTAGCAGGCCAGGTCGCCATAGCCCATATCATCGGCCAGGATAAAAACGATATTGGGTTTGGTTTGCGCAAAA
>CAYVEI010000192.1:6546-7924 GCA_964450515.1 uncultured Terrimonas sp.
ATCCATACAGGGGCGTGATCGCTTGTTTTTTCCCAGCCTCTTACCTGCCGGTCAACACCCGCGCTAACCAGGCGATTGCTGAGGTTTGGACTAAGGAGGAAATGATCAATGCGCAAACCCGCATCACGTCCGTATGCGTTGCGGAAATAATCCCAAAACGTATAGATCTTCTCATCCGGATAAAGTGTTCGTATCGCATCCGTCCATCCCTGCGCTGCAAGGGTTTTAAACGCGGCACGAACTTCCGGGCGGAACAGCGCGTCGTCTACCCAGCGTTCCGGCTTATACACGTCAAGCTCTGCCGGCATTACATTATAATCTCCTGCCAGTACCGTTGGCTTTCCCGATGCAAGAAGTCCGCCGGCATGAAGTGTTAAGCGTTCAAACCAACGCAGCTTATAATCGAATTTTGGCCCCGGAGCGGGATTACCGTTGGGCAGGTAAAGACAACCAACAACAATACCGTTGATGACTGCTTCAATATAGCGGCTGTGCAGATCTTCCGGGTCACCCGGCAGTGCACGGCATACTTCGCTGATCCCGTAGTTACGCGCCAGGATGGCAACGCCGTTCCAGCTTTTTTGCCCGTGCCAGATGGCGTTATAACCCGCGGCTTGTATGGCCTGCTCCGGAAATTTTTCTTCCGGGGCTTTTAGTTCCTGCAGGCAAACAATATCCGGCGCTGTTTCACCGAGCCAGCGGAGCAATACCGGCAGGCGCCCGTTTACGCCATTTACATTGTAAGTAGCAATTTTCATAATGATCTGCGCCCAAGTTAATTATTTTCAATTTAATATACTATGAAAACCCGGCGTGAGGTGCATTTCTAATTGTCGCCGGGGCTGACCCAAAAGATTCAGCCTAAAGATATGCCACTAAAACACAAAGTCCTGATCTTCAGGTTTATTTTTTTTCGTGCCTTTGTGGCAAAATATTACTTTTTGATCAGTCCCATGAAGCAAAGCAATACAACAATTTGAACTTTTCTCACCGAAGGTAAATGCGCCCTGCAGCGCTAAAGCATTTATATTAATAATGCTTTAACCGCTCAACATTTTTTGTTTTGCAGGTGCATAGTTTTAGTTTGCCTGATACCCTGCACATTAATTGTTTTGTTCTATTTTTTTAATTTCATCCTGCGTCAAGCCATAAAGTTCGTAAAAATCAATCTATAATAATTTTCGTCGGTTGGAGTTATAGAGCGTTATTAGTCTGTTTGATTATTGATTTGTCTGCTCGTTAGTAGTACTGTCACTTTTAACCTTTCCGCCTACGGCTATGGCTTGACGAAGTACGGGAATTATTATTCCGTCCGCCCGGAACTGATAATGATTGAAAAACTGAAGTTGAAGTTAACAACAAAAAGCTAAATAGATAA
>CAYVEI010000193.1:0-7843 GCA_964450515.1 uncultured Terrimonas sp.
TTTATTGTTTGTGGTTTACCGTTGTATTTCTTCGGATTTAGAGCTTATGGCTTCGGATTTGAAATTTCTTTGGTTCTTGTCATTTGTTATTTGGTTCTTTGTATTCCTTCACATCCCCACTACTTCATCCTCGACCATATTTCATAAATAGGATCGCCTTTTGAGCTCAAGCCGGAGTGTATCCAGTTGCCGTTTTCTATTTTTCCGTCGAAGCTGAGGGAAGCGCCCACTCTTGTACTGTCGCGCGAAAAAAACTGAATGTGCTCCGTATATTTTCCATTGGCGAAAGTATAAGTGCCGCCGCCGGTTCCCGAAAACTCACCTGTTTCTATATTAATGGCTGCCCATTGAAAGCGGGTTGCGGTTAACAGTTTCAGCGTTCTTCTTGGTCTCAGGGGGATATCTCCCATTTTATCGCCCTGTTTTCGTTGGGTAATGCGCCAGTTACCGGCTAACCCGCTTTTCCCGTCGTCTGTTCTTTGCCATTGCATAGCCGATCCGCTGATCGTGCTGGAGAGTATATTATTGCTGATGCTGTATTCATGGCTCAGTGTTTTGCCTACCTGCAATTTATCGTTGCTGTTGAACTCTACTTTAAGGGATATCTGGTTACCGGTGGTGGTTAACGCCCCCCCGAAGCTGTGGATAAATTTTTTATTGATCCTGTCGTACCGGGTGAGCATGCAATAGCCGTCGGCAATGATAAGCGACTGCTCAATGCTGCCTTCTGTGGTATGCCAGGCCCCGTTAAGTGCAGCGGGGTCATTATAAATACCTGAAAAGCTTTGGGGAACGGAAACTCCTGCAAATAAAGCGAGCAGGCTTACCACTTTTACGGCATATTTGAAAAGGTATTGCATAAAAAGATGTTTTAAATTGTATGATCAATATTTCCGCCGGTTCAGAGGGAGGAATCATGCTATAAAGATACCTATCCACAAACGTTTGTCCAAAATTCCGGAAGATATAAAATGAATGCATTTTTCCTCCTATCTTGCAGTTTCCTCCTATGTTGTACAAAGAATTGAATAATTAAAATACCTAAATTCCAACTGATCATGAGCATGGTTGATTCTTTTGAAAAAATTTCCTGCCATATACTCCCCGATTTTAAGGCAGGCTCCCGGTTCGCCGCGCAGGAAGTGGTAAACCTCATTAAAGAGCGGCAATCGCAGGGTAAAACATGTGTATTAGGACTGGCTACAGGTTCTACGCCGAAAACATTGTATACCGAGCTGATCCGCCTGCACAAAGAAGAAGGCGTGAGTTTTAAAAATGTGATCGCTTTTAACCTGGATGAATACTACCCTATTGATAAGAATGCGCTCCAGAGCTATCATCGCTTCATGCGGGTTAATCTTTTTGATCATATTGATATTGACCAGGCCAACTGCCATATACCCAGCGGCGAATGGCCCAAGGAAAAGGTAAAGGAATATTGTAATCATTACGAGCAAATGATTGAAGATGCCGGCGGTATTGACCTGCAGATATTAGGTATTGGCGTAAACGGGCATATCGGGTTTAATGAGCCCGGGTCGAGCGTGTATTCCAAAACACGGCTGGTTACGCTGGAAAACTCAACAAGACTGGCCAATTCGTATGAATTCGTAAATATTTCGCAGGTGCCCCGCCTGGCGGTTACCGCGGGCATAAGCACCATTATGAAAGCTAAAAAAATACTGCTGATGGCCTGGGGACAGTTTAAAGCCCCTGTGGTAAAATCTGCTGTAGAAGATAATATAACGGAATCCATACCCGCTTCTCTGTTACAAAACCACGATAACTGTGTTTTTGTTTTGGATGAGCTGGCGGCCTCGGAGCTTACGCGTATTAAATCGCCCTGGCTTACCGGCGACTGCGAGTGGACGCCCAGGCTCATCCGCCGCGCAGTGATCAGCACGGCGATCAAACTGAACAAGCCGGTGCTGAGCTTAACCAACAGCGACTATACCGATAACGGGCTGGGCGATCTGCTGGTGGAAAAAGGAGATGTATACGAAATTAACCTGCAGGTATTTTATATGCTGCGCGACAGCATTACAGGCTGGCCGGGCGGCAAACCCAATTCAGATATCCCCCAGCACCCGGAACGGTCAACGCCTTATCCTAAAAAAGTGGTTATCTTTTCCCCGCATCCCGATGATGATATCATTTCTATGGGAGGCACTTTTCAGCGCCTGCACGACCAGGGGCATGAAGTGCATGTAGCTTACCAAACTTCGGGCAATATTGCAGTTACGGATGAGTTCGTAACCCGTTTTCTTGATTTTGCCGTAGGGTTTGAAGATATGTTTGGTATAGACAGCAAAAAGTCAAAACAAATATCCAAAGAAGCCCGTGAGTATTTTGCCGCTAAAAAAACGCGGCAGTCAGACACCCCGGAAATCAGGAATATCAAAGGACTTATCCGCCGGTGCGAGGCCAAGGCTACCTGCCGCTATGTAGGTATTGGAGATGAGCGCGCTCATTTTCAGAACCTGCCGTTTTATGAAACCGGCACTATTGAAAAAAAGCCGATGGGCGAAGAAGACGTGCAAATAACCATGCAACTGTTGCGGGAACTGAAGCCGCAGCAGGTATATTGCGCGGGCGACCTGGCCGATCCGCATGGAACGCATAAGGTTTGTCTGGAAATTGTTTTTGAGTCGCTCAAACGCATTAAGGCTGCCGGCGACGAATGGGTAAAGGATTGCTGGGTATGGTTGTATAAAGGCGCCTGGCAGGAGTGGGATATTACGGAAATTGAAATGGCGATACCCATGAGCCCGGAGCAGGTATTGAAAAAGCGCTTCGGCATTTTCATACACCAGTCGCAAAAAGATTCCGTACCATTCCAGGGAACGGATGCCCGCGAGTTCTGGCAGCGTGCAGAAGAACGCAACGCCAATACCGCCGATCTGTATGCCCAACTGGGATTAATTAAATACGCGGCAATGGAAGCTTTTGTGAGATGGCATTATTGAGGGGAAGAGGGTGAAGAGTGAAACGTGAGAGGTGAAAAAGAGGAATTACTGCCTTTTCATTAGTATACTTTAACTGATGACGGCTGAAAGCTAACTGCCCAGTTTCCACAGTTCTGCCCATTATTCTTTTGGCGTTTTTAGGTCGCCGCCTTATCTTTGCCGCCCTAAACGATCAAAATTGGCCCCGTAGCTCAACTGAATAGAGTATCTGACTACGGATCAGAAGGTTTCAGGTTTGAATCCTGACGGGGTCACTCCTAAAGTCTCAACAGAAGTTGAGGCTTTTTTGTTGCAGATCATTGAAGTGTACCATGAATTGGGCGACTTTATTTATTCCTTATCAATGATCTGAAGACATTCAATTTAAAGCTGTTATCAATCCTTTATTTTGAGTTGAGATCATTTTCAATTCAAGTTTTTCATCGTCATTTTGCTGTTCTCACCCCATTTTAAAAAATTTGCCTAACAATTTGCCTAATAGAAACCCCTAATGCCGATAAACCTATCTTAACCTTTGTTTATCTACCATCCTGAAAAGAGCTGTTGTTGTGTGTAAAGCAGTTAACAATTAAGGTTACTTTATTTTCTTTATTCGTGAGCGTATAAAAACCTGCCGGGTAAAGCAGGTTGCAAAATTCCCCGTGAAGGCTATTTACCTTTTTTGATGACGTGCAAATTTATCAATGATATTTCATCTTAATACAGAAGGGCTTTTCCCAAATATTCTTCTTACCTGATTATACATTCGACTATTAAATTTAAGGTCTTCCGAATCAATCATAGTATGTAAAAGAATATTGATGCTGTTAGCAATAAGGCTAGGATACTTACCTGTTCGGAACTCGGTCATAATGCCTACAAGATATGCGTACGCTTTAAATCTATCACCTCTATTCTCAAGCACTGTGTACCACAATCCACTACCACTTAAACCGTAATGCTGGATATTCACTTTTTCTCTGACATGCGTTCTTCTTCCTTTCACTTTGTACGTCTGCCAGATTAACGAAGCCCAAATATGCTATAAACCCTTTTATTGCTTAGTTCTTTTAAAAACATAATTTACGTAAGAGAATGGATCATCCTGCTTAACCGTTCTTAGTAGTAAGGAATCCGCTGAATAACTATATTTATAAACAGTCTTTGTATAATTATGGTATCCCCAGTTGTTATATACTTTATAACTTGTTATACAGTTAGAGACTAATGGTGTATATAAATTAAGGTAAGTAGAAGGTCCATCATATAAGATTGGGAGGAACATAACATTTCCACCGCCCCCTGTAATATTTGTTAGGTTAAAAACGAAAGGAAAATACCATAAAGACCTCCTGACTGGGTTTGCTATCGTATTTGTTGTTAACAACAACTGATCGTATAGATAGGAATCTCCATTGTCGTCAAAACGATATTCTTCCAGCTTGTTTAATGACGTATCACTTGAGTCTTTGTAATAGAATTTTATTATACTTATCGTCTTCGGTATCATCTTGCTATTATCCATCTTATAAATTTCCAAAATTTGGTCTGTTGATGAATAAGCTAACGAGTCATATTCATAATGCAAATTTCCATCTGTCAGGTCAGTGAAATAGGGCGAAGTATTATTGAGGTTTTGATCGGTTTGCTTTTTATAACAGATTTTATCACACTTACCATTACTTCCATATAGAAATATCATTGATGCTTTCAAAATTTGGCTATTAATGTCTTTGTACTCTGATATTATATTATTAACAATGCCATCCCTATATATTACATAACAAGGTGATGTTAACCCCCATGAGGATGGTCTATAAAACTTTATTAAATTATTATCATTGTCATACTCAAATTCAAAACTTTGCCCATAGGCATAATCCCCATTAATGCTTGAAAGAAGATATTCTGTAGAGACATTGTTGGAGTCAACATTAGTGGTATTGGAAGAATCAACGTTAATCGGATTATTAGGTTGGATATTAGGTTCATCTTTTGGCTTTTGACAAGCATAAACACAAACACAAATAAAGAAAATAGCAAATTCTTTAACAAAGAGCATGATGGAAATACTTAATATGAGTATAACGATATAACGGATAAGGTATTGCGCTAAAAGGCAATTATTGACCATCAATCAAATCACGCGTAGTCTGCAACAGGCACAAGCTGTATAAATTCACACTTGTCTTACACCGCTCCATATTGCTGAATATATACCGGCAGTTCATCCTCGACCACAATTCCACAATGTGGATAACAAATTTTGATACCACATTATTTCGTACAGAAAAATGCTGTCTTAACCATATTCATCCATATCCTGCAACATGGAAAGACAAGAAATCAGCTACCTGAGGATATCTAACTCATAAACGATTCTATAGGCTTGCTGCATTCGCTGAATTTCTTCGTCAGTGAGCTTGGCAAACTGTTCTCTTCTTCTTTTGGGAAATATTCCCTTGTTCTGATGCAGGAAAATGAGCATTACATTGATGTCTTTGTCGGGCATATCTACTATCCGTTGCAATTCTTTTTTTGCTTCGTCATATCGCTGGAGAAAGACCAATTCATCAGGCATATCTTCTTCGAGTGTGGCATGAATGGTCTGGATCAGGTAAATACAATGTTCCGTGAGATCGGGATACCTGAAATATCCTTCCACTTCTTCTTCGTTGATAACTGTGACTTCACCATTATCTTTTTTATCATACTTGATTCTCTGCATCAGTGGTTTTGAATATTTTTCAAGTATGTCATCATAGTCCCTGATATTATTGAGCATGTGAGCAGAAACTGGTATGATCAGTCCGGGAGGAACAATACCGTCATGTACCAAAATACCATGAATCAGGAAGCGGTGTAATCTTCCGTTACCATCTTCAAAAGGATGTATGAAAACAAAGCCAAAAGCGATCAGCGCTGCTCTTATCTGGGGATATATCCCGTTCGTCTTACCGGCAGTTGCTTTTAACCCATTCATTAATGATAATAGTATTGCCGGCGGCGGGCAGATGTAATGAATAAGCTCCTGGTAATTGGGGAGAGATTCACCTACAAAATTTTGAAAATTCCTGAAATCGGCAGCCCCAAACCGGGGATCAACGATTGCATTCTGCAATTGTACGAGCCGTTGCTTTTCCAGCGTTTTTTCCGTTGCTTCCGATCCGGCTCTTACAAGTAAGGCTATAAATTTTTCCATCCGGTCAGGTGATGGTTTTTCCTTTTCTATTTCATAGGAAGAACGTGTTTCTTTGTTGTAGAGATAATTGATGGCTCTGTTAAAAATATCTTTTGGATAGCTTTCTTTTAATTGCTCTATTTTCTGATGAATGTCTGTTTCCAGCAATGAAGCAAGCACCTTTGTTTTTCTTACGACAGGGCAAAATTCCTCATTGCCCAACAGGTTGTTATTGATTTTCCATTTTGTATTCTTAACGACAACCCCTGTTATATATTCGTCTTCTTCAAGCAGGTTGAAATAATTAGCTATTATTGGCCGGGCCAGTTCTATTTTATTTTTAGTCAGGAACTCATAGAAAAACCCTATTCTTCTTGCATACTTTGAAAAAGGAGTTGCCCGGACAAACTTCTGTACTTCTTCTGCCGGTATTTTCTCAAATACAGCTTTCAGGAAGTCAAGGCTTATATCATCATATTTAAAGGCAAACTCCAGGTGCGATAAAGGGGTTTCTGTAGACGGGGCATACTTTGGCCCGTAAACCTGTTCTACATTTCCTTTTGACGTTAATTCTATGGACTCATTATTTCCTATGTAGGAGTTGTGGGTCAGAGAATGTCCTGATAATTTATAATGATCTTTGAGCCATTGAAAGCCCGCTGCTCTTATCGCCATATCTTCTATTTTACTGTAAAATAGTTATTGAATACTGTAAAATACATAATTTCATTCACTTTTACTGTAAAATGCATATTTTGATAATACTGTAAAACATATTTGAGCTACTGTAAAACAGATTAATTGGCCCAATATTTTGGTAAAAGGATTTCAAAGAATTAATCAATCAAAATTGATTAAGATAGATTCAGCTAAATTAAGATTTTGAAGCCCTACGGATCAGAAGGTTTCAGGTTTGAATCCTGACGGGGTCACTCCTAAAGTCTCAACAGAAGTTGAGGCTTTTTTTATATTTTTTTCTTATATTTCTGTTTTAATTCAACCCGGGGTCGCCAGGCTATTTGTACCTGGTCCAGCTTCAATTCCTGATAAACCTGATTCAGCATTCAAAATCGGATGGTTTTCGCATACCGGAAGCCGTGAATAATTATTTGAACAATAACATACTGGTTGCATGGTATTTAATATTGTATTAAGCCATATCGGAAAATTGCCGGGAATCATTCCTGTTAACTACGCCTATCCTTTAAGTTCGGCGTTGTACCGTATTATTGCCAAAGGCGATTCAGAATATGCGTCCTTTCTCCATGAAACCGGTTATGGTAAAGGGTTTAAGTTTTTTACATTTTCGCAGATCAATTGTCCTTTTAAAATAGAAGGAAGCAGGATGCTTTTATTGAGCAATGAGCTAACCTTTATGGCAGCATTTCATTTACCGCCCGCCGCCGAAAATTTTATAAAAGGATTATTCCAGTCAGAAAAAATTGATATCGCCGACAAAACATCCGGGGCAAGCTTTACAATTAGATCTGTAGAAAGTTTGCCCAATCCTTTGCTGCAATACAAAGACCATGAAGTGGTTAACATACAGTTGAAGCCGCTTTCACCTGTTGTAGCGGGTTTGCCCAACGAAAGGGGCATGTACGATTTTCTTGATCCGGCTGATCCCCGTTTTACCGGAAGCATAATATACAACTGGCGCAGTAAAATTGAAGCCTGTTATGACCCTGCTACTGCTTCAGGTGCATTGCTGATGGCA
>CAYVEI010000194.1:0-7817 GCA_964450515.1 uncultured Terrimonas sp.
GTGCTCAAACGCAATATTGCCCCGGTTCGTGAGCTCATCAATGGTTTTATACGCAGCGAAAGCGATTTGCTTGAGGACCGCACCACCAAATATTTTAAAGATGTATACGACCACATTGTGCAGGCCTATGATTTTACCGAGAACTACCGCGATATGATGATGAGCATGCAGGATATTTATATCAACAATGTAAATCTTCGCATGAATGAAGTGATGAAAGTAATGGCTATTGTTACCTGCCTGATGGCGCCGGCCACAGTAATAGGCGGCATTTTTGGTATGAACTTCGAAGCCATTCCTTTGCTCCACAATAAGTGGGGTTTTTACATTTCCGTAGCAGCCATGCTGTTTATTCCCCTGGTTATGCTGTACCTTTTCAGGAAGAGAGGCTGGTATTAAAAGGAAGTATGAAAGCAAAGTGCAGCTTCCTGTTTTAAATTAACCGGTATATATCATCAGCCGGTGCTTAACCTTTGATTATAAAACATTCTGTACAAAATCCATTATTTTTCCTGCCCAAAACTGCATCTTATTTTTTTAAACATACACAACCATGAAAAAGATTTTCATCTGCCTGCTCATAGGAACAGTGTATATTGATTATGCACATACGCAAACCAATGCGGGGCTTTTTCGCTATCCGGATGTTTCCAAAACGCAAATTGTATTTACGTATGCCAACGATATCTGGCTGGCGCCAAAGGAAGGAGGAACAGCGGTTAAACTCAGCTCCCCCGCAGGCGTGGAGATCTTTCCAAAATTTTCGCCAAACGGCGCCCAAATCGCTTTCACAGGTAATTACGATGGCAATAAAGATGTGTATGTTTTACCCGTTACAGGCGGAGTGCCGGTAAGAATTACTGCGCACGGAGGAAGCGACAGGATAGTAGACTGGACCAATGACGGTAAAAATATCTTATTCGCTTCAACGCGGGAAAGCGGCAAATACCGCTTCAACCAGTTCTATACTGTTCCTGCAAAAGGAGGGCCCGCATCCAAATTGCCGGTGGCCTATGCCGAGTATGGCGCTTATTCGCCCGACGGAAAGCAAATGGCGCTTAATTTCCGGTCGCAGGTAGGCCGAAACTGGAAACGCTACCGGGGAGGATGGAATGCAGATATACATATTTTTAATTTTGAAACGCTCGCTTCAGAAAACATATCCGCTTCCAGCGATGCCGCAGATGAGTTTCCCATGTGGCACGAAAACTTTGTTTACTTTTTGTCCGATCGCGGAGCCGAACAACGCATGAACCTGTGGCGCTATAAGATGGGCTCCAAAAGTTTTGAGCAACTCACAAAATTCCCGGATTACGATGTTCATTTCCCATCCATGGGGCCTGAAGATATTGTTTTTGAACAGGGTGGTAAACTATACCTGTTTTCGCTCAGCACGCTTCAATACAAAGAGATCAGCATTAACGTGGTAACAGACAGAACAGCCTTAAAGCCCAAAGCAGAGAAAGCCGCCAAATATATTCAGCATGCCGGTATAAGCCCGGATGGTAACCGCGTACTGATGGAAGCGAGAGGAGATATTTTTTCACTGCCGGCAACCGAAGGATTCGTAAAGAACCTTACCCTAACTTCGGGTATAGCAGAACGTTACCCCGCATGGAGCCCGGATGGTAAGCACATTGCTTACTGGAGCGATTCCACAGGCGAATATGAATTGTGGATGATGGAGGCAGGCAGGGAATACGGTGCAAAAAAACTAACCGGCTATGGTGCGGGCTTCAGGTATGCGCTATCCTGGAGCCCCGACAGTAAAAAGCTCTGCTATATTGATAAGGCCGGGAAAGTGAAGATCTATGATGTAAGCGCTAACCAAACTTATGAAGCAGGCCAGGCGCTGCGCTATACCCACGGCGACCTGGAGTCTTTTTCCTGTAGCTGGAGCTCCGACAGCAGGTGGCTGGCTTACCAGAGAGACCTCGCCAACTGGCATTCGGCCATCTTTATCTACGATACAAAGAACAAAAAAGCAGAGCAGGTAACCAGCGGGTATTACAACTGCAGCTCGCCGGCATTTGACCCGGAAGGAAAATATTTGTTCCTGCTTACTGCTCAAAAATTTATGCCTTATTATGGCGATGTTGACAATTCCTTTATTTATGCCAACGCCACCCAACTGGCGGCAATTGCACTGAAGAAAGATGCCGCTTCTTTGCTGGCGCCCAAAAACGACACCGTTTCGCTCAAAGCAGAAAAGGATACTCCTGCGGAACCGGCCAAAAAAGACAAGAAAAAGAAAGACACTGCCGCCGGTAAAAAAGAAAATCCTCCTGCGGTGGATATTGATTTTGAAAACTTTGAACAAAGAATGGTACTGCTTCCGCCATCTTCAGGTAACCTGCACAATGTAAGCGCTGTAAAAGGAAAGATCCTCTACCTGCGTTCTCCCAATACAGGTGCGGCGCCTGCTTCGCCTTCTCTTAAATATTACGATATAGAAAAAAGAGAAGAAAAGAATATTATTGACAATGTTAACAGCTATGAGCTTTCTGCCGGCGGCGAAAAAATATTAGTAAATAAGTCCGGGGTATATACCGTAATAAAGCCGGAGGAAGGGCAGAAGCCCGATAAAAATGTTCCCATTGATGAAATGATCGTATATGTTGACCCGGTGCAGGAATGGACACAGCTTTTTACCGATGCATGGCGTATGGAACGGGATTATTTTTATGATCCTCATATGCATGGGGTTGACTGGAACCTGGTGAAAGAACGCTATATGAGAATGGTAAAAGATGCCATGACAAGAGAGGAAATAGATTTTATTATTGGTGAGATGATCGGCGAGCTCAATGCTTCGCATACCTACCACTATGGCGGGGATATGGAAACCGAGAAAAAAGAAGCCTGTGGTTACTTAGGCGTAAACTGGGAAGCAGACGGACCATATTATAAGATCAAAAAGATAATCAAACCGGCGCCCTGGGATGCTGAAGAACATTCGTCACTTGATGTAACCGGAATGAAGATCAAAGAAGGAGATTATATTCTTGCGGTAAATGGCATACCGCTTACTACCGACCGGGAACCTTATGCTACTTTTTCCGGGCTGGCCAATAAAGTAGTGGAACTTACCTATAATGCTTCTCCTTCATTTACAGGCGCAAAAACGGCGATAGTTAAAACCATGGATGATGAATACCGCCTGCGCAACCTGGCATGGATTGAAGGAATGCGCAAACGGGTAGACGAAGCCACGAATGGGGAGGTGGGATACATATATGTGCCCAGCACCGGAATTGATGGACAAACAGAATTGTTACGCCAGCTAAATGCGCAAACCGATAAAAAAGCGCTCATCATTGATGAACGTTTCAACGATGGCGGGCAGATCCCCGACCGCTTTATAGAAATGCTGAACCGGCCGCCGATCGTGTATTGGGCTACCAGGGACGGCGCGCCGTGGCCATGGCCACCCTACTCCAACTTCGGGCCCAAAGTAATGCTCATGAATGGTTGGAGTGGCTCAGGCGGTGATGCGTTCCCCGATTTTTTCAGAAAAAAAGGGCTTGGCCCCCTGATCGGTACAAGAACATGGGGCGGGCTGATCGGCATTAGCGGTTGCCCGGCACTGATAGATGGCGGCGGCATTACCGTACCCAGCTTTCGGATGTATAATATTGACGGAACATGGTTCCGCGAGGGACATGGCGTTGATCCCGATATTGAAGTACCGGAAGATCTCACGGCAATGGCTAAGGGTATTGACCCGCAGTTGGAAAGAGCCATTATAGAAATTAAAAACCTGGTTAAAACGAAAGGATATACGGCGCCAGAAATGCCGGCGTATGAAAAACGGTAAAACGGGCCACCGGCAAACTATATAAATTCGCGTATTCGTAGCGATAAATTCAAATAGCGGACGATCATTAAAAGATGCATTTGAGATATAATTCAATCAACCGGCTAATCATAAAATTCCAGTACCATGTTTACCGTAGAACAAATTAAAAAGGTACACGAAAAGGTGAAATGACCCGCACGTATTACAACAAAGCAGGAAACGAAGTGCTGGTGAAAGAAATTCCGCAGTAGCGGAGCTATATATAACAATATCGTTCGCAAAAGAAAAAATGGTTATGGAATTAGCCTTGCAGATTTTATTGGGTATTCTGTCGCTGATCTGTTTGCTGGGAGGAGCAAACCTTTTGATAAAAGGGGCGGGATACTTTTTACCCGAAAGCACTCCGCCACAGGGTATCTTAGATAATCTATTCAGATTTTTAAGCGGCATTTATCTTGGGCTGGCTTTTCTGTTGGCCTGGGTGGTCTTGAATGTTCATGCAACCAATGATTTAATTTACTTCATTGGTATTGTTGTTATTTTTTCGGGACTGGGACGATTATATTCAAGAGTAAAAATTGGGCCGGCAGGAAAATATTTTGATTACATTATGCTATTTGAAATCATTTTAGGCATCAGCCTTATGCTGCTGCAATATTGCAGATAAAGGCTTTGATGCTTCATGTTAAGGGCAATGCAAGCTATAGCAAATGAAACCGGGCAGACAGGAAAAGCCTTCTTCGTGGATACTTTACAATATCATCATCTTTATTTCCCAACCTTTAGGCAGGCTCAGTGTATAACCTTGCTCCATCGTTTTCCTCAATCCCCTTTAAAAATGTTATACACCCCTTACCTGTTTTACCAGCTATCCTGTAACTTTAACAAGGAAAATCTCTGCACTTTTTAAACCTATGCATATGAAACAACAATTTAACTCCCTGCTGTGCTACTGCTTATTTACAGGCGTGCTGTTTGTTTTTATGCAGGCCGGTTGTTCTCCTGCTAAACATGCTGCCACCGCTGCAGCTTCTGATGAAGCCATTGCAGATGCCATTACCGCGGATAACTGGGTCTTCAGCGCTAACCAGGCCTTGCCTCAGCGCGGACGCGCCAGGAACCTGACGGGAGGCTATACCGTGGCATGCCGTAAGGATACCCTCCTGTTTTACCTCCCTTACTTTGGCCGCGCTTATTCCGCAACCATTGGTGAAACCACAAGCCCTTTGAATTTTAAAACCACAGACTTTAGCTTTAACAAAACAAAAAATGATAAAGGCAGATGGAATATTACCGTTGTGCCAAAAGATTACCGCGAAGTACAGTCATGCGATTTTACTTTGTATGAAAACGGCACCGCACAGCTAAATGTGCAAATGACAAACAGGTCATCCATTAGCTTTAGCGGTTTTGTACAACCGGGAAAATAAACAATTGCATATTAGGGTGAACGTTAGATTAAAAACCATAGTGCTTATCCTGTTATCCTGCCCATAAATGGATCGGTGAAACTTTCTTTACCCGTTTCAACCCTTCCGGCATAGCGTTTTTCAAAGTCATCAAAACCGGCTATCCTAATACTGAAATCGTACCAGCCATAACTGCTTTTAAGATTAAGTACAATGTTTTCAGCCGTGGCCCGGGTGAGGGTCTTTTTTATCGTTTTCTTTCCGTAAGCATTATCCCTGATCTCAATATGCAAAGGCTTTGAAGGATCGGTATTGGCTATACCAAGCATGATATTGCCTGTAGGCTTTTTATTCCTTCCTCCCGTTTCGTAAAAGCAATTCACTTCCGGCAGGGGGTCTTCGTTATTTCCCATGCACTCGCGGTAAAAACCGTTGGGACCATACAACCGCAGATGATAATGCTTATGCTCAAAAGCTGCTACCGGCCAGCTATAGCTCAGGCTATCGCCGGCCGAAACGGCAAAAGACCAGTTTCTTGCAGCTTCAGCAACGCCTTTCTCATCGGTAAATACACCCGGGGCATATACTGTAAATGGCGATCCCGCAGCTTCTGCTCCAAAAAATTCATTGCCTGCTTTCAATTGAAACACTATCTCCTGTTTACCGGCGCTCACTTTACTATCTGCATACAGCTCATAAGGCAAAGCACCTGAGGGGCGAATACCCGCTTCCTGCACAGGCAATAAAGCAGCGCCAACAGTATCCTGTATCACAGCGTCAATTTCTTTTTCCGAAAGCTGCTGGTATCCTGATGGTTCTTCCTTGAATTTCGCGTTATAAATAGTTTCCACAAAAGGGTCGCGTTTAAGAAAAGGAACTTTATCTACTTTGTTGCCGTTAAAGGGACTGAAGGCCGCTGTAAGATCACCGCAAATGGTGCGTCGCCACCGGCTGATATTATCAAGCCTGATGTTTTTGTTAAACTTTTTGTTTACAAATGTTTCCAGGAACTGAAGAGTAGACGTATGATCATACACTGCTGAACAAACCTTACCGCCGCGGCTCCAGGGAGAAGCGATGATCACGGGCACGCGAAAGCCAAGTCCTATAGGCGCTTCGCGGGCCTGTTTGGGCGCCACACCCAGCTTGCGCTCGCTTTCCATACGAACGTGCTCTATCTCCGTATCAATACCGGCAGAACATTTACCGGTTTCCGGTTTGTTATTATCCGGCACAGAGAACGGTGGTACATGATCGAAGTAGCCGTCATTTTCATCATAGGTTAAAATAAAAATGGTTTTCTTCCACACTTCAGGATTTTTAGTGAGGATATCTAATATTTCGGATACATACCATGCACCATACCAGGGTGCGCTTGGATGATCGGAAAAATTTTGCGGACTGGCCAGCCACGATACCGTTGGTAATTTACCTTCATTCACATCTTTCCTGAACTGGTACAGCACATCTCCTTCCGGTACGGTAAGTTCACGTTCGTCGTTTCCCTCTTTATATTGCAGCGTAGTAATATTATGATAAGAAGGATCGCCACTGTTTACTACAAACGCGTTGCGGTACAATGCTTTTTCTTTCGCAGGTAATTTTTCAAAAGTTTCTTTATTCCATTTCTTCAGTTCCTGCTTTGCCTTATCCAACACTTCCTGCTTCTTTGCAAGATCGGTTCGAATCTTTTTGGCAGCTTCATCCGTTGACGGGCCGGCCTCCTGCAGCTTATTGATTTCACCGGGCAGTTCATCTGCCAGCTTCTGCAGGTTTTGTATATAGCGCGGCGAAAATTTTACATTAAAGGCCGCGAAATATTCTAACAGGTTACATCCAAAGTTAGCCAGCCATGATCTTTCTTCTCCTTTAAACCCACCGCCACAGCTTATTTCGTTCTGATAAAATTTCCAGGCAATATCATTTTCTTCTAACAGCTCGGGAAATGCTTTCCAGGGCATCTTTCCGTAACTGAAATTTTCATTGCGCATATTGGCCTGCATAACACCATCCTGTTCATGACTTACCTTTCCCGTCCAGAAAAAAGAACGGTTAGGTGTGGTGCTTGTCATGGCAGAAGAAAAATGCTGATCGCAAACCGTAAAGGCATCGGCCATGCCATAGTTAAATGGTAGATCAGTCCTGTTATAATATCCCAGCGTTAATGGCATATCGGAATATTTTTTATTCCCCGATCGTTTTGCTGTTAACCATTTATCGTATTTCCCGGAATTATGCGCATCAACCTGGCTTGGACGCGAATGCGGCAGATCGCCCATCCAGGTTACTTTGGTATCCTTAATATCCAAACGAAAGGGTGCATAGGTTTCTCCTTTTTCATTGGTTTGCAGCCAAACCGGTTTTTTGTCGGGCAAGGCTATCGCTCTCGGATCGTTAAATCCCCTAACGCCCTGCAAGCTGCCGAAGCAATGGTCGAAAGATCTGTTTTCCTGCATAAGGATAACAATATGTTCTGCGTCAAGATAGGTGCTTCCTGCGGGCGGATCAATGGCAAATGCCCGCTGTACCGAGGCTGGAAGCAAGCTGGAAAAACCGGCGGCGCCGGATAATAAAACGGATTTTTTAATAAATTCTCTGCGGGAATCCAT
>CAYVEI010000195.1:0-7785 GCA_964450515.1 uncultured Terrimonas sp.
GTGCGGGCATATTCGTATCCTTTGTGTTTGCCGGGACCATCCTGCACAAAAGTTGAGGTTTGATAAATGGGCGTCATAATAGCGCCGGTGGAAGGATCGGGATGCACACCGGCGTGAATGAATTTTGTAGCTGCTTTCATATTGTATATAATAAACTGCAAAGATGCGGAAATGAAATGAGTTTCAACTTATCAAGTTCTTTTCCGGAATTCCAGTTTAACACAAACTTAACCGGGGCTAAGTAACAATATGCAACATTGCTAAAACGCTTTGTAGCAAAGGGTTTCAGCCTTCCATGCATCACTGTTAAAAGCGTATGCTGGGTTTCTGTTAAGGGCATCTTATCTTGATGCTCCCGCTGGCGTAGTATCATTTTTAAATGAAACAGGGCTTTCTATTTTTGATCCGTCAAATTGATTTTTAATTATTCAAGAAAAAAAAGTGTTATGAAAAAGATAGTTGTTCTGGCCATTGTTGCCCTGATGTCGGCAGGAGCGTATGCCAATGTACCATCCGTTACGGAAAAAGTACTTAAAGCCTTTCGTGAAACGTTCAGCGCAGCCGAAAATGTAAGCTGGCACGAAGTGAATGATCAGTATTCCGTTCGCTTTTTTCAGTCGAACGTAAGGTATATTGTGTATTACAATAAGAATGGGAAGATCACCGCATCCATGCGTTTTTATGACCCTTCCTTATTGCCGATGAATATTTTGTCGGAGCTCAAAAGAAACTATCCGAACAAAAAGCAGTTTGGTGTTACGGAGATCACTTCCGGAGACAACATGGCTTATTTTATAAAAATGGAAGACAGCAAACACTGGTATACCATTAAAGCAGATGCTTACGGCAACAGCACGGTATATGAAACGCTGCGGAAGCAAAAATAACAGCAGGCTTGGGATGTTATGGACCACATAGAAACGTGGGCACACAGGGTTTTGTTTTCTGCTATTGTGTTCCTGTGTGGTCGTTTTCTTACTGCTGCATTAAGGTGGCTGCTATGAGGTAACGCCAGTCGTTATTCTCCTGCGCATAAGCAGTTTGCGAACGAACCGGCATTTTTAAAACAGCTTTACGGAGAATGCCCGCAGCCGAAAGTTTTTGCCTGGCATCGTGGATGCGCTCCTGCAAAGCAGGTTGTTCCATCCAGTGGAATTGAGGAGGCTCAAAACCAATTTTATCTTTTCTCCAGGTAACGGCTGCGGGCAATTCTTCTTTCATTGTTTCCCTGAGTATCCATTTGGTATAGCCATGCCGTATTTTATAATTACCGGGCAGGGAAAACAGGAATGTTACTAATTCGTGATTCAGGAACGGCAGGCGGAGCTCCATGCCATGGGCCATGGAATTCCGGTCGGCATAGCTTAATAACTCCTCCAGCCCGCTTTGCATGGTATTATAGTACAGCGCATCATTGAGGCGGGTTATATAAGGCTTATACGAGGCATCCCTGCTGTTAAAGGCACGCAGGAACGCGGGCTCTATTTCCGCATTAGCGCTTAACCTTTTATTTTCTCTTTGTTGCAGCAGCAGGGTGGTAAGCCCGGGTGTATATGCCGCTATATAATTTTTGTAGCCCCATTCAAAAGCAATATGATGATCGGATAAGTTTTTCTTCTCTCTTTTAAACTGCGACATTTTTCCATATCGTAACAGTTCCTGCAGCCACCAGTGTATGTATTTCGGATACCCGCCTATTGTTTCATCGGCCCCCTGTCCGTCTAACAGCACTTTAACGCCATGCTGCCCGGCCAACCCGCATACGGCATATTGTGTAAACACGCTGGCCGATCCTATAGGCTGCTCATGGTGATAACACAGTTTTTCGAGGGCATCAGTCAAACAGGAATGGGTAGGCGAAACGGTGAAATGGGTTAATCCAAATGCAGATACCACTTCCTGCATATATGCCCATTCGTCTTTTTCATAACCCGGGAAAACGGCTGAAAAATTTTTATAATTATTATTACCCGGCAACAGGCTGTGTATAGCACCCGCAATAGATGCGCTATCCAAACCGCCGCTCAGGCTGGTTCCTGCAGGCACATCGCTTCTCAGCCTTCTTTTTACGGAGGTAAAAAAAAGTGACCTGAATATTTCCACTGCTTCTTTTTCATTGCGGGAGTGCGTGTTGTCTTTATCAATGTCCCAGTAGCGGCAGGCAGTTATACGCCTGTGTGTAACCTGCCATTTCATATAATGCGCGGGCGAAAGCGCGTATATCTTTTTATAGAATGTGCGGTGCTTTTCCACTGGAAACTGCGTTAACCCCAGCCCGATATAATAGAGCAGGGCCTCCTCATCCACATTTTTTTCTATTCCCGCAGCCCACAGGGCTTTCATTTCACTGGCAAACAGAAAAGTGTTACTGGCCTCGTCAAAAAAATAAAAAAAGGGCTTTTCGCCAAACCTGTCTCTTGCCGCAAAAAGCGTTTGCGTTGCGGCATCCCAGATGGCAAAGGCAAACATGCCGTCGAAATATTGCAGGCAGGCTTCTTTATAACAATCGTATGCCGCCAGTATTACTTCCGTATCGGAGCCGGTGCGAAAAGCATATCCTTTGGATACCAGTTCCTTTTTGATCTCAGGATAATTATAGATCTCCCCGTTATAGGTTATGGTATACCGTTGGGCCGATGTTGGGGAACCATGGGGAGCATAATGCATGGGCTGTGCGGCGGCTTCGCTTAAATCAATAACGGATAACCGCCGGTGGGCAAATCCAACCGATTGGTTATCACTGATCCAGTATCCTTCGCCGTCGGGTCCACGGTGCGCTAAAGCCCCCGCCATTTTTTCAAGACGGGCAGGGCTGATCAGATCAGGGTTGGGTGATATTATACCGGCAATGCCGCACATAGCAGGTAAATATCTTAAATCTTTAAAGCAAATCCGAATTTTTCAGGCAGTTCAGCTTAAATATTTTCCCACAATAGGCATCCTTCGCCCTACGCCAAATGCCTTGGAGCTAACGCGTATAACAGGACAAAACTGGTTGCGCTTGTATTCGTTCATATTTACAAGCTTCAGCACCCTGTTTACAAGCGCAGGGTCTACATCCATAGCCATGATCTCCTTTGGCCCCTGTCTTTTTTCTATATACTGGTATAATACTTTGTCCAATACCTTATAGTCGGGCAGGCTGTCGCTGTCTTTCTGGTTGGGGCGTAACTCTGCCGAAGGCGCTTTGGTGATGATATGCAGGGGAATGATCTCCTTATGCCGGTTAATGTATTTTGCCAGGGCGTATACCTGCATTTTATATACATCACCCAAAACGCTCAGCCCGCCGGCCATATCGCCATATAAAGTGCCGTAGCCTGTTGCCAGTTCGCTTTTATTGGAAGTGTTCAGTAAAATATAGCCAAACTTATTGGCAATAGCCATTAAAAGATTCCCGCGGGAACGGCTCTGTATATTTTCTTCCGCAACGCCAAACGGCAGGTCTTTAAATAGCGGATTCAGGCTGGTAAGAAAACTGTTGTAAACCGCTTCAATAGGTATAATATCATAGGGGTTACCGAGGGTTTTGCTCAACTGTTCGGCGTCCTTTACAGAGTGGCCGCTTGAGAACGGGGAAGGCATTAAAACGGCGCGTACATTTTCTGCACCCAATGCTTCACAGGCCAGCGCCAGCACTACCGCACTGTCTATACCGCCGCTGCTTCCCAATATGGCTTTGGAGAAGCCCATTTTGCTGAAGTAATCGCGTATGCCCAGTATAAGCGCCTGGTGTATTTGGCAGATATTGTTTGTGTCGGTAAGAAAATCAATTACCCTGTTGGGGTCATTGATTTTAGCAACCCGCATTTCTTTGTCCGTTTCCCCCGAAATGATGGCCGGCTGATTATCGCTGGGCTGACCTCGATATCCCGGCTGATGGTTGTTTACCGCAATATCCATTACACAAAACGCTTCTTCAAAATAGGCTGATTCTTCGAGCAAATTGCCGCTTGCATCATACACCAGGCTTCCGCCGTCGAATACGATTTCCGTTTGTGAGCCCACGGCATTACAATACACTAACGGTAAGCCGTACTTGAGCACATTGGCTTTTACCACTTCCCTGCGGTCTTCATCGTGATCGTAGTCAAAAGGTGAGGCGGAGATATTGATCATAAGATCAGGCTGCTGCTTCACCAGTATATCCATCGGGCAAATGCGGTAAAGCGGATTATCGCCTAAGTTCCATATATCCTCGCAAATGGTAAGGGCAATGCGATGGCCTTTGAAGGGGATAATATTCCACTCAAACGCGGGTTCAAAATAACGGTTCTCGTCAAATACATCGTAGGTGGGCAACAGGGTTTTATGCGATACGCCCAGGATCTGCCTGTTATACAGCAGCCATGCCGCGTTAAAGAGCGCTTTGCCGGATGCATCTAAGTTTTTTTGAGGAGCCCCTATAATTACGCCGATGCCTTGGGTATGTTGCTGTATGGCATCTATTGAAGCATAGCACTGGCTAATAAAATCATCAAATTCCAGGAAGTCGCGCGGGGGATAGCCGCATACGCATAATTCAGAAAAAACAACCAGTTCGGCCCCTTCGCTTTTTGCCTGTTCAATGGCCGATATGATCTTTTTTGTGTTGCTTTCAAAATTGCCGATATGATAATTTTGCTGCGCTAATGCTATCCTCATACCTGCAAAATTAAAGGCGGCATCAACGGATACAAAAAATAATTAATTTTTATACCGTTAAAAAGAACCGGCATGCGTTTATGGTTTGGGCGCACACTGCTTTGTTTGTACCTTCGCTACTCCACCAATAATTGAAATGCAATGAAAAAGATGGGAGCTATTTTGCTGGGTGTGCTATTTATGGTGCTGAGCGTGGTTACGGTTTCCGCCCAGTGTTCTATCTGTACTAAAACCGCGCAGCAAATGGGAGAAAAGCCCGCTAAAGCGCTAAACGCGGGAATTTTATACCTGATGGTTACCCCCTTTGCCGTAGTGGGGTTTATAGGCTACCGCTTGTGGAAGCAGAACAAAACGGATAAGGTTCAATGATAACCGGTTAATTGCAATCATCTTACTCCGCTTCCCCAAAACACGCTCCTTCGCGTATGTTCAGTTGGTAATATTGTGTTTTCGCTGAAGCTGCAATAGCTTTACATATTTGAGGAGGGTTTGATAAGCTACGCTTTTCGCGATCAGGAAACCATCTATCCCGTCTAAGAACCCCTTTTTAAAGATATAACCTGTTATAAAAGCAGATACCGGGTTAAAGATCACATGAAATATGGTTGAACGCTTTCCCTTTTTCAGCATGGCTTCCGACTGTATAGTGGTAAACCGGTTCATTTGATGTATGTGCTCGTCTATGGTGTAGTAGGTATAGTGCAGGATGTCTCCCTCTAAGCGGAAAATGCCGGCGCCGGCTTCCATTTCAATCTTATCGTGCGGGTTAGTACCCCCCCATTTCCCTTTTTGCCTGCTCAGTAAACGCAGCTTCCTGTCGGGGTACCATTTGCCATGCCGTATCCATTTGCCGCAGTAATTGGCGCATCGGCTCATCATATACCCATCGTAAGGGAAACCCTCCTCCTTAGCTTCGGATATGGACAGGTAAAGTGTTTCGTCTAATGCTTCATCGGCGTCTAACGACAGCACATGATCGTATGTAGCCTGCCCCAGCGCGAAATTTTTTTGCTCAATATAGCCTAAGAAGGGTTGTTCAATAACCCTTGCGCCATATTGCCGGCAAATACCCTGCGTATGATCCTGCGATAAAGAGTCTACCACAACAATCTCATCCGCAAGACCCTTTACGCTTTCAAGGCAGCGGGCAATGTTTTTTTCTTCATTAAATGTGATAATAACAACGGATAGCGGTTTCATAAAATATCAATGCTTTATCATGTACTAATCATTCCGGTTATACAGCGATGCGTGGATATACGGAATGTATTCACCATTTCCATACCAATCCTTCAAAAACACGTTTACTTTAACGCAACTTTCCAACCTGACCGTTTCTTACGGCAAACTGTTGCATCCACCGTAAAAAACCTGAACGTGGATTTCGTTGAGCGTTAAATGGTTAAACACATAAAAGCAGGAAAAATTGCCCATACACAGGTAAAACAGGAATTTTAAACAAAATTTATATGTCAGTATATTTGAACCTATGATCTCTATCAACTTTTTTTCCCGGCATTTCATCTTAATATTGCTGCTGCTTTGTTTTGCCGGTTACAAAAGCTATTCGCAAAATGCGGCAAGCAGTGAGCATCCCAAAATTGTAAACATCATCAATTTCATCCGGTTGCTTGAACCACGGGATGCACAGATCACAGAAGATGTGCTGTACCACACCGTGGTAAAACAGGTGCAGATCATGCAGCAGTATCATTTGCCCGGCACCTTTTTATTGCAGTATGATGCCCTGATGAATCCGCGTTACCAGCAATTACTGAAAAACCTTCCTTCTTCTTTTGAAATAGGCGCCTGGTGGGAAATTCCACAACCGCTGGTGGAAAAAGCAGGGCTGAAATGGAGGGGTCGTTATCCCTGGGACTGGCATGCAGATGTGGGATTTTCTACCGGTTATACACCCCAGGAGCGGGAGCAGCTTGCGGATGTATATATGCAGGATTTTAAAAAAATATTCGGCTATTACCCAAAGTCTGTTGGTTCGTGGTTTATTGATGCGCATACGCTGAATTATTTGTATGAGAAATATAAAATTGTTGCGTCCACCAATTGTAAAGACCAGTTGGGTACGGATGGATATACTTTATGGGGCG
The DNA here is from genome assembly GCA_964450515.1 of uncultured Terrimonas sp. Classification (GTDB taxonomy): domain Bacteria; phylum Bacteroidota; class Bacteroidia; order Chitinophagales; family Chitinophagaceae; genus Agriterribacter. The sequence goes on from CAYVEI010000195.1 coordinate 6,753, forward strand.
GCTACTGGAACCAGGCCTATTACCCCAGTAAAATAAATGCGTATATGCCTGCCCAAACGGAAAAGAACCAAACACCCGTTCCCATTTTCCGGATGCTGGGCAGCGATCCCGTAAGGCAATACGATGATAAGGGGAACGGCACAAACGGGCAGGGTGTGGTAACACTGGAACCCGTATATAAATATGGCGGCGGTGATTCGGCCTGGGTGCATTGGTATTTTAAAGAATTTGTGGAGGGCCAAAGTATGGAATATGCTTATGTGCAGGCAGGACAGGAAAATTCTTTTACATGGAACGCTATGTCGAAAGGCTTTGAAATACAAATGCCATTGATCGCCCGTTTGCGGGATGAACAAAAAGTAAAAGTAGAAACCCTGGTAGCATCCGGAGAATGGTTTCGTAAAAAATATGCCGTTACACCTGCAACATCTGTTACGGTGAATAATGATCTGGATGGAAGCGATAAAAAAACAGTGTGGTTCAACAGTCGCTTTTACCGTTTCAATTTATTGTGGGAAAACAACAGCCTGCGTTTCCGCGATATTCATATTTTCAATGAAAATTTTCCTTCTGTTTATACAGAGAACAGGGCAACATCTAATGAATGCGCGTTTTTTACCCTTCCTTTTGTTGACGGCTATCGCTGGAGCAGTGCGGAGCAACCCGCGGCGCTGCGGTTCCGGATGATCTCCAATGGCAAAGAAATGCTGATGGAAGGCGGCACGCCCACTATTAATGATGCTATTCCCGGCGAGCTCCGTATTGAATGGCCATTGAAATCTGCGAGCGGAACACTGGTAATGAATGTAGATGAAAAGCAAATGCAGATAAAAGTAGAAGGAAGCAAAACCATTGACTGGTTTTTGGATCTTTCGGCCGGCGATACTACATCCCTGCCTTTTACAAAAATTACCCCGCGTATAATTAGCTGCCGGTTTGAAGGAATGGATTACCAGGTTAAGGCATCCAAAGGAAATTTTTTAAATCATGGTGGGGATGCCATTGTACGCATTAAGCCTGAAAAGAATACGGT
>CAYVEI010000196.1:0-7742 GCA_964450515.1 uncultured Terrimonas sp.
TTTGTTAAAGAAGCCCGATAATAGTTCGTATTACCTGCCCAACCCCCTTCCTTTTGAGTTAGTAAAAACAGAAAATGGCAAACAGTATACAGACATTTTTGTAGGAGCGTCTGCCCTGTTCCCCTTGTTACCATAATGTATGCGCAAACTGGTTTCGTAAACAATTTATAAACACAAAACCTTTTCATATGCCAGAATACAAAACCCCCGGAGTTTATATTGAAGAGATTCCAAAACTCCCTCCGTCCATTGCCTCGGTTGAAACGGCTATTCCCGCGTTTATCGGATATACGGAGAAAGCGCAGCTAAAGGAGCCCGCCGACCTGATCAATATACCCAAACGCATTGCCTCTATGCTGGAATATGAACAGTTCTTTGGTGGTCCCCTGCCTGAAACAACAATTACGGTAACCATAGATGTTACACAGCCCGGGCGTATTGATACACAGGGTAAGGTTGTTACGCCTTCTCCCTACCTGATGTATTATTCCCTGCAACTGTTTTTTATTAACGGGGGAGGTCCGTGCTATATCGTATCGGCAGGCGACTACAGCGGAGGTGGTGTAATTGACCAGGCAACCCTGCAGGGAGGGCTGGATGAGGTTGAAAAAGTAGACGAGGTTACCTTACTATTATTTCCCGATGGTTTGAATATGACCAGCGCCGGTAATTATTATGCGTTATATAAGGAAGCCATGGATCAGTGTGCGGAGCTCAAAGATCGCTTTGCGGTTTTAGACGTATGGACAGATCCTGATACTACGGTTGATAATATACAGGTTCTCCGCGACTTTGATTTTGGCACAATTGATACGATGAAATATGCTGCTGTGTACTATCCGCGCATCTATACCAGATTAGATTACCAGTATGACGATGAAGATGCGGTAACGATTGTTGGTGTTGGTGATGGCTCCTTAAACGGCACACTTGCCGAATTAAAGTCAAAAAATAACGCCTATTATTTTATGGCCAAAAGCGCCATTGCAGATATTGAGATGCTCATGCCCGCTTCCAGCGCCGTTGTTGGAAGATATGCCGAAGTAGATAATACCAGGGGTGTTTGGAAAGCGCCGGCTAATGTGGGGATTGATTTTGCTATACGCCCTGAAATATTGGTTACACACAAACAGCAGGAAGGGTTGAATGTAGATACCCTTGCCGGTAAATCCATTAACGTTATCCGTTCTTTCGCAGGAAGAGGCCCCGCCATTATCTGGGGAGCCAGAACATTGGCCGGCAACGACAATGAGTGGCGTTATATTTCCGTAAGACGATTTTTTAATATGGTAGAAGAATCAACTAAAAATGCTACGGAGCGCTTTGTGTTTGAGCCCAACGACCGCAATACCTGGATACGCGTAAAATCCATGATCGAAAATTACCTCACCCAGCAATGGAAGGCCGGGGCATTGATGGGCACTACCACCCGTGAAGCCTATTTTGTGAAAGTAGGGCTCGGGGAAACTATGACGGAATTAGATATATGGGAAGGCCGTATGATTGTGGAGATAGGCCTGGCAGTGGTTCGTCCGGCTGAATTTATCATCCTTCGTTTCATGCACAAAATGCTGCAGGAATGATAAACCATGTGTAACAAAACAGGATTCTTAAATTTTAAAATCATTCAACATGTCAATCATATCATCTTCAAAAAAAGGTACCAGGCAGCAGAATGATGACTGCGGCAATTGCGAAGAGAACGATACCGCCACTCAGAAATCAATCAGTACAGAACGAAGAAAATACTGTAATGAATTGTATACAGCGGCGGGTGAGATGAGCCGGTATGAAACCAATTACTACGGGCAAAGCAATTTGTATGAACAAAAAAAATGCATGTTTGTGTGGACGGAGGACAATTACCGCCGTTATCGCAATACGGAGATATGTGTTGGCACAGAGCTGCTGCAATCTAACGACCTCATCAAAGAAAATGTGAGCAATTATATAAAGTGGGGCAATGATCTTTCTGCCGGCCTCAAAAATATCTTTAAAGCCATAAAAGATGTAAAAACAAAATTGGGTGACCTGCGTACGGCGGCGGGTAAGCTGGAAGACTGTAAGAATGATAGTTGTAATTGCACGCAAATGACCATATTAACCGGTGAGCAGCAAAACAATTGTGATACAAGGCCTTCGCAGGACAACAGGCCCGATGAATGCGGCGATGCCAAAGAAGTGCTGGATGACCTTATTTGTATGCCCAAAGCGCTTGGATTTGATGCAGACTATATTTTTAATGCATCCTCTGACGTGATCGGCATTCAGGTTTTTTCCAACCTGGGCACCCTCGATCCATTGCAAAAAGCGCTTGCTGATGATGCCAAAGCATTTGAAAAGCATATCCAGGATACCATGAAATTAAGGGAAAGCGCTTTGAAGAAAACACAGGAAGATCTCGTAAAAGCCGTGCAGGAAGCTACTAAATCTGCTGCCGGATTGTACAATAAGAGGAGTGATTTTGAAGGGCTGATGTGCACTACCAAATTCATTTGCTGTCCTGCATGTAATTGTGTTGCGGAAGATGATAATTGCAAGCCCCGCCTGGAAAAATGCAAAGAAGAGATTTGTGAAATATGTGATGAAGTGAAGGAGACCTTTTGTAATGACAGCGGATGTAATGATGAAACCACTGCCGGTTAGCAGGAAGTGAATTAATCCATAACAATTAAATCAAATTATTATGCTTACAGAACATAAATATCAGAAACTGGCGGATACCTGGGATGCTAAGATCAAAGCATGCTGTGATAAGGAAGATCCGGATGATCCGCGGGGCTGCGATTGTTGCTATGATAGCTGGCAGGATGAGCTGAAAGTGGTAAAAACAAAATACAGCGAGTCGGAAGAAAAAGCCATGCAGCTTAAGAATGAATTGACGATAGTGGCAGACCGGAGGGATAAATTAAAGATATGGTACGATGAGCTGACAAAAGCCAATGATCTGGCCCGCAAGATTTGTGATCAACTGGAGATATTGCTTACCCAGGTGGAGAAAATAAGCACCAATACGGAACTGGCGGTGCAGGCTATTAAAACCCTGTACTGCATGATACGCGATTTTTATATGCAGGTAGACCTGATCAAAACAAAATACGACAGGTTGCAGAATTGTATTAAATGCTTGAATAACCCGGCACTTGGCCCGGGTACAGGCATCATGAAATGCTTAGAGGAATATGGGAAAAAACTGGAAATTGTTATCGCCACAAGAGATGAGGTAATAAAAATGCTGATGGCGGCTATCAAAATAGCCTGCCGCATTAACAAAAATATTTCAGTTGATTTTGGATTAAGTACGGTTATCACCGAATGGAGCACGGCGTTTAACTGTTCTGTTCAGTGTGATGATGACGCAGCGCCCTGCCCCCCTGCTGGTGCCAAAGCGAATATGACTAAAACCGGAACGGCGCCTGCACAGGAAGACAGTTGTTTGGGAGCCTGCAGCCTTGAGCCCATATTGCTGTTTCCTGTTTGCAAAGACCCGTATTACAAGTGTGTAGATGATCAGTATGAAACGGATAAAAAAGCCGCGGAAGATCTGGCAAAGGAATTATTGAAAGAGAATAAGAAAAAGGAAGCTTTGCTTGCATGCAAACAAAGCCTGGAATCAGCTATTAAAGAAACAGATCCCAAAAGCAGGTGTAAATAATGCAGAAACCCATTCACATCATCTTTAAAATTAAAAATTATGGCAGCCAAAGGAGATTATCCCATTCCAAAATTTCACTTCCAGGTTGAGTGGGGTGATGATTTCAGAATTGGCTTTACGGAAGCCAGTGGTCTTGACTTTGAAACGGAAGTAATTGAATACCGTGAAGGGAATAGTAAAAAATACAATAAAAGCAAACAGCCGGGATTAACCAAATTCAGCAATATTACCTTAAAGAGAGGTACGTTCGAAGGCGACTTCGATTATTATAAAGAGTGGCGTAAAACCTATTTATTCCAGGAAGGCAATAAAACGGGCTCCATGTACCGCCGTACCATTACCATTAAGTTACTGAATGAAAACCATGAAGCCATTATTACCTGGAAGCTGCAGAATGCATGGCCTTCCAAAATACAATCAACCGATCTTAAAGCCGATGCCAATGAAGTGGCTATTGAAACCATGGAACTGGTACATGAAGGTTTGGAAATAATGAATGTAGATTAACTATGGCAGTGGAACAAGCTAGAAATACGGATAATTTTTACCAAACGGTGAATTTTCATTTCCGCGTTGAGTTTGTGCGGGAAGCACAGGCCTTAGATATGAGCTTTCAATCGGTAACGGGGTTAGATTCCACCTTAGATACGGACACGGTAAGAGAAGGCGGGGAAAACCGCTTTGAGCATGTTATTCCGGTTAGGAGAAAATACGGTCCGCTTGTTTTAAAAAGAGGGGTGCTAACTCCAACCGAATCAGGCATAACAAAATGGTTTAAGCAGGTTTTTGATGATGAAAAGGTAACGCCTATCCCTACCGTGCATATTAAATTGTTAAATGAAGAACATCAGCCGCTGATGCACTGGACGGTTAATAATGTGTGGCCCAGGAGCTGGAAGATAGGTGAGCTGAACGCCGAGCGGGGAGAAGTATTAATTGAAACGCTGGAACTGAATTATAATTATCTCATCTTAAACGATTGATACATTATGCCCATAGAAGTTCGCGAACTGGTTATAAAAGCAACCGTTACGCAGGAAGCAACAACAGGCGGAGCACAGCAACCCGCTACCAGTAATGCTGTTACTCCTAATGAAGAAATGATCAATAGCTGCGTGGAAAAAGTATTGGCTGTACTAAAAGATAAAATGGAACGATAGTTATGGAAAAACTACGGATATATGCTTTCCTCGACAGGAATTTTGTTGACCCCGGCGAAGGGATCAGCCGTTTGCAACCCGCATTCATGGCGCCCATTAACCCCGAATCGTTTACCAAAAATTTAAAAATAGACCTGGATCAGCGACGCGGACATGGCAGTCACGGAACCGACCTGCGCTTCAGGTCAACGGTGCCGGAAGAGCTAAAGCTGGAATTCATTCTGGATGGTACCCAAACTATGGAAGGATACGGAGGAGAAGATACTTCGCTCAAAGCAATGAAGGTGCACGACCAGATAAAAAAATTCTTAGACAGCGTTTATAAATACCAGGGAGAAATTCATCGTCCGAAGTTTTTATTACTGATATGGGGTTCCGAAATACGGTTTCGCTGCATATTGTCTAACCTGGATATTAATCATACGCTGTTTAACCCGGAAGGCGAACCCTTACGGGCAAGATTAACCGCTACTTTTTTAAACTATAAAGCAAGGGAGGAAAGATTGGCTGAAGAAAGACAGGAATCCGCTGATCTTACCCATCTGCGAAAAGTGCAGCAGGGCGACCGTTTGGACCTCATGACGTTCAGGATATACAACGACCCTACATATTTTTTGCAGGTAGGTAAGGCAAATGCACTTACCCGTATCCGTAATGTAAAAGCAGGTACCGACCTTTTTTTTCCACCCTTTGATAAAAATGAAGCATAATGGAAGAGCTGTTAATTCCCAATCCCTCAAAGCATGATGTAGCCACTTTCAATATACTGGTTGACGACCAGGATATCAATCCCTCCTACCAGGTATTGTCTCTTTCCATAACAAAAGAGATCAACCGTATTCCCGCGGCAAAAATTGTTTTGCGCGATGGCGAAGCCAGCGACAGGTCATTTGAGATCAGCAACAGCAATGATTTTATTCCCGGGAAAAAAATACTGATCAAAATAGGGCTCGATGGAAATAATAGGCAGGTTTTTAAAGGTATTATCATCCGGCACACCATAAGGGTAAAAGAAAACGGAGACGGGGAATTGCATGTGGAATGCCGCGATGAGGCAGTACGGATGACGATAGGCAGGCATAGCCGCTATTATGAAAACATGAAAGACAACCGGTTGTTTGATGAGCTGATCGGCCGGTATAACGGGCTGCAGGGAGATATTGCTGAAACGAAGCTTACGCACAAGCACCTGGTGCAGCATCACCTCAGCGACTGGGATTTTATGTTGCTGCGTGCCGAAGCCAATGCCATGCTGGTAAATGTAGATGACGGACAGATAAAAATATCGGGGCCCGACACAACACCCGAGCCTGTATTGCAGGTAACCTATGGCTCATCCATATTGGAATTTGAAGCGGAGATGGATGCCCGCACGCAATGGAAAAACGTAAAAGCGGTATCGTGGGATTATGCCAACCAGCAGTTGTTTGAAGCAGAAGCCGGTGAGTTTGCTGCTTTTGCACAGCATGGAAATATCACGGGCAGCCAGTTAGCCGAAACGATTGATCTTGATGCTTATGAAATGAAGCACAGCGGGCATGCGCTGGAACAGGAGCTGCAGGATTGGGTAGACGGCCTTATGCTGCGCAGCAGGCTGGCAAAAATAAGAGGACGTGCAAAATTTACCGGTTTTGCCGGCATTCATCCCGGTGATATGGTAAAGCTTGAAGGTGTTGGTGAACGCTTTAAAGGCAAAGCCTATGTAACAGCGGTGAAGCAGGAGATGGGCAATGGGATGTGGGATACGCATGTGCAGTTTGGGCTTGATCCCGAGCGGTATGCTTTTGTTCACCAGGATATGCCTGATGCCCCGGCTGCCGGGCTGGCAGGAGCTGTTCACGGGCTGCAGATCGGGGTTGTGGTGCAGTTGCAAAATGATCCTGATGGCGAAGACCGTATACGGGTAAGGATCCCGGTAATTGATAATAACGACCAGGGTATATGGACAAGAATCGCCAGCCTGGATGCAGGACAAGACAGAGGTGCTTTTTTTCGTCCCGAAATTGGTGATGAGGTAATTGTAGGGTTTATCAATGATGACCCGAGAGATGCTGTGGTGCTGGGTATGTTACATAGCAGCGCCAAGCCAGCGCCCGTTACAGCGCAGGATGCAAACAATGAAAAAGGCTTCACTACACGCAGTAAAATGCATCTGCAGTTTAACGACGAAACCAAAACCATTACCATTGATACACCCGCGGGCAATAGTATCATCATAGATGAGCAGGGAATGAAGATCGAGATCAAAGACCAGAACAGCAATAAAATAACCATGGGCACATCCGGCATAACCGTAGAAAGCCCTGTGAATATAGAAATAAAGGCCGGTGTAAATCTCACTTTATCCGCCGCCGCATCACTTACCATTGGTGGTGCATCGCTGGGAGTTAAGGCAGATGGTAATTTAAGCCTGGAAGGCGCACTGGCTAAGTTATCAGCCCAGGGCATTACGGAGATCAGCGGGTCATTGGTGAAGATAAATTGAGGGAGTAAGAGGTGGTGTAGGGTATAAGGTATAGGGTGTAAGGTGTGAAGTGTGAGGTGTGAGGTGTGAGGTGTAAGGTCGCGGCACCCGGCGAAGGAGGGTCAGACCGGGGATAAAAACCATAAACGATAAACTACAAATCATTATGCCTTCCGCTGCACGACTATCTGATATGCATACCTGCCCGATGGTAACGGGTGTGGTTCCGCACGTGGGCGGTCCTGTAACGGGGCCCTGTGTGCCAACGGTACTGATTGGCAGCCTTCCGGCGGCAGTAGTGGGAGATCTGTTAGTATGTGTTGGTCCGCCTGATACCATTGTAAAAGGATCTGCTACGGTGCTCATCGGCGGGAGGCCGGCAGCCAGGCAGGGTGATCTTACAGCGCATGGCGGCGTAATTGTTATGGGTTTGCCAACGGTGCAGATTGGAGGATGATAGAAA
>CAYVEI010000197.1:0-7682 GCA_964450515.1 uncultured Terrimonas sp.
TCTCACATTTGTGTTATTCTGTTCTCAAACTTTTCACCGGGTTGGTAAGTGCTACTTTAAGACTTTGCAGGCAAATAGTGATAAGCGCAATGACCAACAGTACCACTGGTGGAATAAAAAAGATAAGCCAGCTTAGATTGACACGGAAAGCATAGTTGTTCAGCCATTCATGCGCTGCCCACCAGGTAATGGGCACTGCAATTGCAGATGCTATGCAAACGAGTTTTACAAAATCTTTTGAAATAAGCATCAGTATTCCCGACGCAGAGGCTCCAAGCACTTTACGGATGCCGATTTCCTTTGTGCGCAATTTAATAACAAAGCTTGAAAGTCCGAGAAGCCCAAGGCTGGCAACCATAATAGCCAGCACGGCAAATAGCCCGAATACATTTCCCAAACGTTGGTCGGACTGGTACTGCTGATTAAAGAACTCATCAAGGAAAAAATATTCAAAAGGGTTTCCGGGAAATGCCTTGTTGTACATTGATTCAATGCTCGCGATGCTTTTATTAAGGTCAACCACATTTAGGTTTACAGATACATATTTCCAACCTACCCATGAAGGAATATAATAGAGGATAGGATCATATTTTTCTTTAAGCGACCGCTGATGATAGTTTTTCATTACACCCAATATTCTACAACGGATATCCTCTGTACTTAATGTAAATATGATTTCCTTATTCACTGCTTCTTCGGACGATTTATATCCAAGCGCTTTTACGATTTCTTCGTTGATCAGTACTTTTGCATTGTTGTTGTCCGGTCCTATCCTTGAGCTGTCGGAAAGCCCGAAATTTTTGCCTGCAACCATTTCAGTGTTATAGGTTTTTACAAAATTCTCATCAACCTCCAAAAGGTAAGTGCTGAAATTATGCTGCTTGTCCTGGTCTGCCCTGCGTACACTGTTACGGTAGCGGATCATATTGCCAGGTATATCAGAAGTGGCAGTAGCGTTAACTACGAAAGGTGCGCTCAATAATTCCGATTTGAAAAAATTGTACCGGCCGGTGATGGTTGAATCAAAGATGGCCGGTGATTTTACTATCAGTACCTGCTCTTTTTTATAGCCCAGTTTACCATTACGCATAAAGTTCACCTGGCTAAATACGATGATGGTTGCCGCAATCAGAACGATGGAAAGTATAAACTGGAAAGCAACGAGTGCACGCCTCACCGAGATGCCAGTATTTGATTTAACCGTAAAACCTTTCAACACTTTTACAGGCTTGAAAGAGGATTGTACGAATGAAGGGTATGCGCCTACTAATAAAGCGCCAGTTACAAAGGCGGTACCGATAATTAGCCAGAACAGCGGATTGGCGCCCGCTCCCGACGAAAAAAATACTGTGCTTATATCTTTTCCGATGAAATGATTAAACAGTGGCGTGCAAACACTAATCAGCAGGAGTGCCAGCAATAATGCCAGTATATTGATAATAAAAGATTCGAGCAGGAACTGTACCATTAACTGGCCCCTGATGGCGCCCGACACTTTACGTATGCCAACTTCCTTAGCCCGTTCCATTGATTTTGCTGTAGACAGGTTAATAAAATTGATCCATGCAATCAGCAATATGAATGCACCCACGATGGAAAGAAAATACACTTCCTGCTCACTTCCATTGGCTTCCGCTTCTTTAAGATAATTGGATTTGAGATGGATGTCTGTAAGTGGTTGCAGGTGAAAATAAGACCGGAAATTTTGCTCCTTCATTGCTTTTCCCAGGTACTTTTCTGTAAAACCCGGGAGTTTTGCTTCCAGTTTTGTTACATCTGCGCCGGGAGCGAGTAAAACATAATTATAAAACTCTGGTAAAGCCCAGTTGTCATGCCCCCATTCGGGGCCATTTGTAGAGAACGAGATCAGCATATCGAATTTAATATGCGAGTTGCCGGGCACATCGCTGAATACTGCTGATACTTTTAATGGCATTTCTTCGTTGAGCATAAGGGTCTGCCCTAGCGGGTTATTTTTCCCAAAATATTTTTTTGCAGAAGATTCAGAAATAGCAACTCTTTTTGGTTCAGCTAAGCAGGTTGCGGTGTTTCCCGAAACCAATGGATAAGAAAATATATTGAAGAAGGAAGCGTCAGCAAGGAAAATATTGTCCTCATTAAAAATTATTGGTGCGGCACCCCCTGCTTTATATGAAATGGTTGACGCATTCATGAAAAGAGAAATATTTACCAACCGGGTGTAGTCCAGTACTTCCGGGAAATCATTCTTCATGGAAGGGCCTAAAGCCGGATGGTTAGCCGCAGTCATTGGTATATTTGAAAAGCTACCTGAATAGGAGATGGGTACCCGGTATATGTTAGCAGCGTTCTTATTGAAGCGGTCATACCCTGATTCGAAATTGACATATTGAAAAATAAAAAAGCAAGCCGCCATGCCAACTGCCAACCCAAAAATATTCACCACAGAATAAATCTTATTCTTAACCAGGTTACGGTATGCGGTTTTAAAATAGTTTTTTATCATATAATGGTTTTATTTCATTATCAAATACTCTATACCCGAAACTTGTATCTTTCATCCCGACATCCTATTCCATTTCAACTTTTCTCACATTTTATATTACTCCGTTCGCAAAGACTCCACCGGGTTGGCCAATGCCGCCTTTATTGTATGAAAGCTTACTGTTATAAAAGCCGGTAACAAGGCAACGATACCTGCAAGTGCAACTATCCACCAGCTTGTATTTATTCTGTACGCGAAACTTTGCAGCCATTTATTCATAAAGTAGCTGCCTGTGGGCGCCGCAATTATAAATGCTATAATTACAAGTTTAGCAAAATCTTTACTGAGCAGTTGTACTATTATGCCTGTACCGGCACCCAATACTTTTCTTATTCCTATTTCTTTCCGGCGTTGCTCTGTCATAAAAATTGTCATACCAAGTAACCCTATACAACAAATAAGTACGCTAAGAAAGGAAAAGAAAAATGTAAAATGTACCGCATTCAGGTCTGATTTGTACAGGGCTTTAAATTCATCGTCTGCAAATGAATATTGGAACAACGCTTCAGGAAAAAAATTTTTCCATAAAGACCCGGTAGCCGCCAATGCTTTAGTTACATGCCCGGGTTTACATTGAATAACAAAACTCGCACTGTTGGGTAATCCTGTACGCATCACGAGCGGGGCTATTTTTTGATGTAAATTCTGATGATAAAAATCCTTTACTACTCCGATTATTATACCCTTGTTGAACCGTCTGCCGATAACAGGCTCTTTTATTCCGAATTTTTTTACTGCAGTTTCATTCAAAACAACGTTATCCTTATCGCTTATAATTTTATCATCAAACCATCGCCCGCTTACCATTTTAAATTGCATGATTTTATTCAGGTCAGCGTCAGAAGCATAGCTAACATATTCCGGATTGAAATTTTCAGGTTTCCCGTCCCAGGTAATACCGTTTGAGATAGTGTAATTTTCATTTATAAAAGAAGACATGTTGGTCCGGGCAGCATTTTTAATATCTCCTGTGGACAATAGCTCAAGCTTAAGGGTTTTTAAAACAGATTCCTTTTTTTGTTCTGCTCCTTCTTTATCAAAAGGAAAAGCTGAAGCAGGAATTTGTACCGTAAAAACCTGGTCTCTCTTATATGCAACATCTTGCTTTTGTATAAATAAAACCTGGCTATAAATTATAAAGGACGCTATTATCATTATGATGGCGGTCGAAAATTGAATGACTGTTAAAGTTTTTTTCAACATTGAATGCTTTATGCCCGGAACAACTATTCCTTTAAAAGCGCTTATTGGTTTAAATGAACTGAGCAATAAGGCAGGATATAATCCGGTTAATAAAACTACAGCAACGGTAATGCCTGTTAAGATTAACAGGTTATGTAAGTTGAACGGATCAAAATAGAAATTAGTGCCGGAAAGATTTACCAGCACAGGCATTGATAGTACTGTCAGTACAACAGCAAACAGTAATGCTATCAGGCCTGCAACTAAAGATTCTATCATTATTTGCGCAAATAAATTTTTCTTACCGGCACCGATAATCTTGCAAATACTTAGTGCCTTCACTTTTGTTGCAATACGGGCTACATGCAGGTTTACATAATTGATAGTTGAAACCAGCAGTAGTAAGAATGCCAATAAACCGCCAATATAAATTGAATTTTTGTTGATGTGCTGAAATGCTGAAAATTCTGTGTCGCTTGAAAACCGCAGTTCTTTTAATGGCAACATTGTTACCGTAATATTGCCATCGGCTTTACAGTTTGTTTTAATAATGCCATTGATTTTATGCTCAAGCGAATTAAGATTTACATCAGGGTTTAGCTTTATAAATGTTTTGCTATACAAATACATCCAGCTTTTATGATCTGCATCAATGCTCTTATACTGCGTAATAATATCAAACTGAAGGCTGGAATTTATCGGGTTGTCTTTTATAATTCCGGCTATAGTAAAAGGCTGGGCGTTAATATATACTACTTTACCAATGCCGGATACTTCACCGAACATTTTTTTTGCTCTTGATTCCGTTACAAGAATATTTTCGGGGTTTGAATAAAATGCGGAGGCATTTCCCTCCCTGAAAAGATAATGGAAGACCTTGAACCAGTTGCTATCAACCCTGATGGCATTTCCCAGCCCGAATATCTTATCATCTGCGGATATTGTTTCTGATCCATCATATCCTATTTTTTCCATTCTGGTTGCTGCATCCACTTCCGGAATATTTTCCTCTATTGCATCTGCAAGGGGGTAAAAGCTGTTTTCTCCAATCCATGTTGTGGTTTTATTAACCTGCCAGTTGTTCTTCAACAAATAAATTCTATCCGCATTGGGATGATAGCTATCAAAGCTCAACTCATTCTGCATCCATATCACTATCAGTATAACGGCAGCCATTCCAATGGAGAGACTTCCAATGTTGATGCTGCTTGTGATTTTTTGCCTGAGGATATTTCGCCAGGCGATCTTGAAATAATTTTTGAACATAAAAATTGATTTCTGATGTCTGATTTGTTGATTTCTGATTTAAGCTGCGGGCTATGAGCTTTGAGTCATCAGCCATCAGCTTTAAGCAATTTTTAATTTGCAGGCTTCTGCATTCGGATATGCCGTTTCTTTGGTCGCGTATCAGCTGTTTCATTTTCAAATTCTCAAATTTTCAAATTCTCAAATTACCCCGCGGTCTAACACTCCTCCGTCGCATACCGACCGCTTATTTCCACATTTCCACACTTTCACATTTCCCCACATTTCTCACATTTGTATTACTCCGCTATTCGCTTCGCAACGCTTTCACAGGGTTAGCCACCGCCGCTTTGATGCTTTGATAGCCTACTGTTAACAAAGCCACGCCAATGATGAGTAAACCGGAAAATGCAAATATCCACCATGACATATCAATTTTATAAGCAAAGCCCTGCAGCCATTTGTTCATGGCGTACCATGCTATGGGAGAGGCGATGAGTATGGCGACCAAAACCAACTTTATAAAATAAGAGGATAGCAGTGCAATAATATTGGGAACGGATGCGCCCAGCACTTTGCGCACTCCAATTTCTTTGGTGCGTTGCTCAGCAGTGAACATTGCCAGACCCAGTAAGCCCAGGCAGGAAATAAAAACAGCCAGAAAGGCAAAGTAATTGGATAGTTTACTGACAACCTGCTCGCTTTTATACAGTTTCATATATTCAAGATCGGAGAACCGGTAGGTAAAAGGAAATTTTGGATTTAATGATTTATTTATTTTTTCCAGTCCGGCAATCGTTTCCCTGGTTTTACCCGCCGCGGTACGAACCAGTATAGTACCCCAGCCCCAGTTTTCATCCAACCGTAAGATCAGGGGTTCGATGGACTGGTGTATGGAATTGAAATGAAAATCCTTCAGTACGCCAATGACCTTCCCTGGACGATTACCCCATGTTACCGTTTGCCCAACAGGGTTCTTATATCCCATTTTTGCCACGGCTGTTTCGTTCAGCAGAAAACTTGCCGAATCTGTTCCAAAGTCCCTTGAAAAATCACGGCCATCCTTTAGCTCAAGCTTCATTGTTTTTACAAAATCATAACCCACTACGCCATCGGCGAAAGAAACAGTAAGATTGGGGTCTTTGCCCGGCCACCCGATGCTGCCTGTATGATGCTCAATTACAGTAGGCGAATTTCTCATTTTTGAAACACTGAGGATGCCCGGTAGTTTGCCTGCTTCTTCTTTGAATTGCGCATAGTTTTTAACCAGGTCGCCTTCGATAGGAATATACACCAGGTTCTCCCGGTCGTAACCGAGGTTTATTGACTGAACATAATTCATCTGCTTATAAATTACGATCATGCCCACAATAAATACAACAGAGAGCGCGAACTGGAAAACCACCAGCGTTTTACGAAAAAATGTTGCGCTCCAGCTAAATCTCAGGCTGCCCTTCAGCACCTTTACGGGTTTCAGCGAAGACAGGAAAAAAGCAGGATAGCTGCCTGCTACCAGGCCTGTAGTCAATAGCAACCCTGCTAAAAACAACCAAAAGAAAGGCCGGGTAACGGGCAGGTATAGTTGCTTTCCGGTGAGTGTATTAAAAGCCGGCAGCAGCAGCGCTACCACAATTACGGCAATTAAAACCGAGATGCATGTCAGCAATACGGCTTCTCCTGTAAACTGGCCGATAAGCGCATACCTTGAGGCGCCAATAACTTTTCGAACACCCACCTCCTTAGATCGTTTGACAGAACGGGCAGTTGCAAGATTCATAAAGTTAATGCAGGCAATCAGCAAAATAAAAGCAGCTACAAGGGTAAACAGGCGCAGGTATTCAATGCGGCCGCCATCAATTTTGCCGTTTTTAAAAGAAGAATGAAGGTATTTTTCAGGGTACGACTGCAGATCCAGCTCCACCACAAAACCTTTTTCTTTTTGCCGGTAATTGTAAACGAAATCTTTGATCCTGGATTTTACTTCCAGGGGATCAGCACCGCCGCTTAGTTGCACATAGGTGGCAGGGCTTGTGTTTCCCCAGTTGTTTACCCAGGCATTCTCTTTTACGAAAGCTTTCCAGCTTCTCAAAAAATCGAATTGCATTGAAGAATGGGAAGGTATATTTTCAAATACAGCGGTTACCTGCAATTCATCTTTGTTTTCGTAACGGATGGTTTGTCCAATGGCTTTTTCGGGGCTTCCGAAAAACAGTTCGGCCATTTTTCGGGAAATGGCAATGCCTTCGGGCGTATTCAAAGCTGATTGCGGCTTTCCCTCCAATAAAGGAAAGCTGAACATGCTGAAGAAATCAGCGCCTGCAAAAAATCCACTCATTTTATTGATCTTCGTTTGCGCTTCAAAGGTGCTGAGCGTACCCGGTGCTGCTGCATATTCCAGTCCGCTGGCATATTGTATCCCGGGAATTACTCTTTTAAGCTCATCTGCCAGCAGTCCCTGTGTTGGATAGCCGGCGTCTACTTTGCCATCGTAGTATTGTCGCTCGTATACCTGGTACAACTGGCTGCCATTGGCATGAAAGCCATCAATGCTGCGCTCATCCTGCACCCAAAGCATGATCAGCAGGCTGCAGGTTATTCCAAGCGCAAGTCCTGAAATATTAATGGCAGAGAATGCTTTGTTGCGAACGATATTCCGCCAGGCGGTTTTGAAATAATTTTTGAACATAAAAATTGATTTCTGATGTCTGATTTGTTGATTTCTGATTTAAGC
>CAYVEI010000198.1:0-7665 GCA_964450515.1 uncultured Terrimonas sp.
TCCAGTTCTTCGCCAAAAAGCACTCCGGCTTTATACTTTTTCATACTATGTATTTAATTTTTTAATATTGAACGGATATAAAATTGGCACATTCCAGGGCAGCAAAGCGCCGCAAAGATAGCATACTTCATTTTCATACAAAATTTCTTCCTGCGGGAATCAGTTGCAAACCTGTAAATCATGCCAGGGTGCCATCTTTTTATCTGCCATATACGTATATATTATATAACCGGCAAAAGCTGTACAAAGGATTTATTTATCTTGCAGGCGGCTTTGGTTAAAATTTTTAAAAAAATAAAGCATTTTCAATCAACGTTTTACTTAAAATCATTGTCCTATTAAATAATACATAAACTAACTGATATGGTCTTTCATAAAAAGGAGCCTGCTATAACAGCGTACTTCGGGCAATTTCCAATAGCAAGCTGCCTTACATTTATCGTACTCTGCTTCTTTTATACCGGATCATATGCGGGGTATTCCAGTAACAGCCACCTGCTTTTTCAGTCTGCTATGCAGGATTCTGTAAGGGTAAACGGAAAAGTAACAGACGGAGATGAACAAATAGCGCTGGGCGGGGTATCTGTTGAAAACCTGAGGAGCGGTGAAGGAACAATGACCAATAGCAATGGTGAATTTACCATAGCAGTCAGGAACGGCGACAGCCTGCAGTTTACCTTTATAAGCAAGGCGCCTAAAATTGTTGTGTACAGGGGAGAAAGTTTTCTTGATGTAGTATTAGGCAAAAGTGAAGGCGCCCTGTCGGAAGTGGTGATTACAGGTTTTCAGAACCTCGATAAAAAGAAATTTGCCGGTGCTGCCACTTCGCTGAAAGCCGATGATATTAAGATGAACGGTGTGGCCGATGTTAGCCGTATGCTCGAAGGCCGTGCTGCAGGCGTATCTGTACAGAATGTGTCGGGAACATTTGGCGCGGCACCTAAAATCAGAGTCCGGGGCGCAACATCCATAAATGGGGAAAACAAGCCATTATGGGTAGTAGATGGGGTAGTGCTGGAGGATATTGTAAATATTTCAAATGACCAGTTGTCGAGCGGAGATCCAACCACCTTACTGGGCTCATCGGTTGCAGGAATTAATGTAAACGATATTGAAAGCTTTGACATCCTTAAAGATGCCGCGGCAACAGCGTTGTATGGCGCAAGAGCAATGAACG
The DNA here is from genome assembly GCA_964450515.1 of uncultured Terrimonas sp. GTDB lineage: Bacteria > Bacteroidota > Bacteroidia > Chitinophagales > Chitinophagaceae > Agriterribacter. Next base: position 1,178 of record CAYVEI010000198.1, read on the forward strand.
GCGTTGTGGTAATTACTACTAAAAAGGGCCGTGCTGGCAGACATATCATTAATTATACAGGCAATTTCAGTACACAGCTTAAACCGAACTACAGTGAGTTCAATATCATGAACTCTGTTGACCAGATGTCGGTTTTGTCGGAACTGGATCGTAAAGGATGGCTTACTACCAGTATTCTCAGTGATGGTGACTATGGCGTTTATGGAAAATATTTTGATTTGGTAAATACCCCGTTGCCTGGCGGAGGCTTTGAAATGCCTAATACCCCCGAAGCCAAAAGGAACTACCTGCTGCGTTATGCCAAAGCCAATACCGACTGGTTCGATATTCTTTTCAGGCAGTCCTTCATGCAGGAACACTCTTTAAGTATAGCTTCCGGTACCGATAAGATGCAGTCATTTTTTTCTACAAGCTTTTATAACGATAATGGATGGACGGTTGCTGATAACGTAAAACGCTATACACTGAACTTCCGAAATAACTATAATCTTTCTGATAAGTTCACCATTGGTTTTTTAACAACGGGCTCATACAGGCAGCAGGAAGTGCCCGGAACGGTTGAGCGCAGGGCAAACGTGGTAAGTGGTGGTTTTGAGCGTGATTTTGACATCAATCCCTTCAGCTATGCTTTAAACAGCAGTAGGGCGTTGGCCGCATACGATGAAAACGGAGAAAGGGAATATTTTACAAGAAATTTTGCTCCTTTTAATATTCTTACAGAACTTGAAAACAATAAGATCAAAATCAATGTAATAGACCTGAAATTACAGGGTGAAGCAGGGTATAAGTTTACAAAACAGCTTCGTTACGAATTCATTGGCGCATTGCGTTACGTGCGTTCAACAAGAGAGCAGGAAGTAACTGAAAACTCCAATATGGCAAACGCCTACAGGGCTGCCGATAATGCTGTAATGAGATTTAATAACAAGTTTCTTTACCAGGATCCGGAAAACCCCAGCGCGGAAAAAATTGTTGTTTTGCCCTATGGCGGCTTTTATAACCGCACGGAAGACCAGTTGCTCAATTTTGATGTGCGAAACAGTTTAACGTATGAAAGTACTTTTGGCGAAAAGCATGACGTTAATCTTTTGCTTGGCCAGCAAATAAAATATACTGACAGGCAAAATGCGAACTCTACAGGCTACGGGTACCAGTATGAAAGCGGGGGAGTGGCTACCCCGGACTTCCGTATTCTTAAACAAATGATCGAACAGAACTTTCCTTACTATGGCATGAGCAAGGATTTTGATCGTTTTGCCGCATTCTATTTTAATGCACAATATACTTACGACAATAAGTATAATTTTTACGGAACCGTACGTTATGACGGCTCCAATAGATTAGGATCATCCAGAACGGCACGCTGGCTGCCTACATGGAGTTTTGGTGGGGCATGGAATGTAGACCAGGAACACTTTCTTCAAAATTTTTCTTTTATTAATACACTGAAACTCCGTGCGAGCTATGGTCTCACAGCCAGCCTGGGGCCTGCTACCAATTCCAATATCATCCTTCGTAATATCAACATACACCGCCCTTATTTATCGGATATCGAAACAATTATTTACATAGCCAACCTGGCAAATACAGAGCTCACCTGGGAAAAGAACTATACGCTCAATATCGGGCTGGATGCAGGGTTGTTCAATAACAGGCTTACGGCAAGTATAGACTGGTACCAGAGAAATAGCTTTGATTTGATCAGCCAGATCCGCACTTCCGGCATTGGTGGTGAATCTATAAAGGCCGCAAATTATGCAGACATGACTGCACATGGATTGGAAGTATTGCTGGGAGGAAGAGTAACCGGCGGGAAAAACTGGGGTTGGAGAAGTAACATCACATTTGGATACAACGTCAACAGAATTACCCATGCAGAAAATCTGCCCCGCATTTTTGATCTTGTAAAAGCAGAAGGAGGCAATTTGCAGGGCTATCCTGTAAATGGTTTGTTTTCTATCAGGTATTCCGGGTTAAATGCTGATACAGGTGTGCCTGAATTTTTAAATGAAAAAGGAGAAATATCTCCGGCAGTGTACATGCAATCCGATAGTGTGCAAAACCTTGTATTTGAAGGGTCCGTTGACCCCAGGTTTACAGGTGGCTTCAACAATACCTTTACCTATAAAGCATTTTCACTCAATATATTTATTACCTACCAGGCCGGTAATAAAATAAGACTATACCCTGCGTTCAAAAACAGGTATACGGAATGGGATGCGAGCCCTAAGGAATTTTACGACAGGTGGGAAATGCCGGGTGATCAACAGGTTACCAATATTCCTTCCATAATGGATTTTTACCAGGCCAGGCTAACCAACAATGCCTCTTCAGCATATCCCTACAACAATTATAATTATTCAACCGAAAGGGTAGCCAAAGGAGATTTTATACGGCTAAAAACGGTTTCCCTTACGTACCAGTTACCCGAATCCATTACCCGAAAAACCGGTTTTTTGAAAACAACCGCATTAACGCTTGCTGCTATCAACCCCTGGTTGATATATGCCGATAAGAAGTTGCAGGGACAGGATCCGGAATTTTTTAATGCCGGCGGTGTGGCACAGCCCATACAAAAGCAAATTACACTTTCATTAAAAGCAGGACTGTAATAAAAAATATTATGAAAAAAATACCTGTATATATCCTTTTATGTACCGCTGCTTTAACCGGCGGATGTAAAAAATATCTTGAGAAAGAGCCTGATAACAGGGCAAAATTAACCGATCCGAAGAAAGTGTCCCAGCTACTGGCTTCCGCTTATCCTGCGGCAAGCTATATGACATTTAATGAAGCCATGTCTGACAATGCGGGCGATAAAGGAGCCGGTGAGCTTGATCCAACCAACAGGGATCCCTATTATTTCGATAACCAGTCCAGTCCCGACCAGGATTCCCCCGATTATTACTGGAATGCCTGCTACGAAGCGATTGCGGCCGCTAACCAGGCATTGGAGGCATGCAATAATGTCCCTGATCCTTCCGATTATCAAAATCAAAAAGGTGAAGCATTGGTTGCCAGAGCTTATGCGCATTTTATGCTGGTAACCCTGTACGCAAAACCTTATAATACATCTTCTTCAGGTACCGATCCGGGCATCCCTTATGTAACGGAACCCGAGACCGTAGTATCTAAACAGTATGAGCGCAAAACCGTTTCCTATGTATATGAAATGATAGAAAAGGATTTGCTGGAAGGCATGCCTTTGATTAGCGATGCGATGTATACCGTACCCCGTTATCATTTCAATATCAGTGCTGCCAATGCATTTGCCTGCCGGTTTTATTTGTATAAAAAAGATTATGAAAAAGCGGTACAGTATGCTCATGCAGCCATTCCTGATTTTTTATCCGGTCTCCGTGCATGGAATACAACTTATCTTGCTATTGGTATTAATAATTTACCCGCCGAATACCAGAAAACTTCAGAGTCTGCTAACTTATTGCTGATGACTTGTGTAAGCACTTATAGCTATGCGCTTAATTATGTAAGATATCGCTACGCGTTAACGCCTGCTATTAAGGATGAGATATTAAGCACTTCTATCGCGGTAACAGGAGGCAACTGGGCGCTTGACCTGGGCACTTTTGTAGGGTCGCAAAGAAACCCTGCTATTCCGAAACTTAATTATACTGATTTTGCGCTGGCTGATCCAACGGCGGATTACGGGCTGGCTTATGGCACTACCTGTCTTTTTACGGCAGAAGAAGTATTGTTTAATAAGGCCGAAGCCAACGTATACCTTGGCAATTACGATCTTGCCATTAACGATCTTAATACCTATATGAGCACCCGTATTATAGGCGTTACCCCCGGTAACTTACCTTCAAACCGCAGCATTACCCAATCCAAAGTAAGAGCACACTATAATAATACATTGGGCATACAGGATGCGCTGGTAAAGTATATCCTGGAATTAAAACGTGCCGAATTTATGCACGAAGGGATGCGCTGGTTTGATATACTACGGTATGATATACCGGTAACACATAATTTTTTAGGCAGTGGCGATGTTATTACAGGGTCTGTTACGATTGATGCTACAGATAAACGCCGGCAGCTAAAACTGCCTGATGGCGTAAAACTTTCCGGAATAACCGATTTAAACAGATAATGGTTAAAAGCTTTGTTATGAAAAAACTTTCCCTTGTTTCCGTTTTTTGTTCTATTTGTATAGTGCTTGCATCCTGTGGCAAAGATGATATCAATCCTGCAGATGCCGAAAATATCAATGGACTTGGGGGCGATACCTGGGCACCCGGGCCTATTGATAACTGGATTTATGATACGCTTACAACTCCTTATAATATTAGCGTAAAATACAAATGGGACCAGTTTGAAGATGCCGGTGATATTACTTCCATCCTGGTGCCTCCAAAAGAAGAGTATATTATACCCATACTCAGCACAGTGCGGCAGGTTTGGATCAATCCTTATATAGCGGAAGGAGGAGAAGCGTTTTTCAAAAAGAATGCGCCTAAATATTTTTATATGATCGGCAGTCCTGCTTTTGGCGATAATGGTACTATAAAGCTTGGGGTAGCAGAGGGGGGGAAGAAAATTATTTTGCTGGCCATTAACTATACCAGAGCAAAAGGTATGGATGGCTACAATCCTGCTGATAGCATGTGGATCAAAGAAATGTTTTTAACCATCCACCATGAGTTTGCACACATTCTTCACCAGGCAGTATTATATCCGCAGGATTTTAAGAATCTTAATCCAAGCCTGCTCACTACCAACTGGACGGATTATAATGATACCGAGGCGCTGCGTGATGGCTTTATAACAGCATACGCTATGAATAACAGCGATGATGACTTTGTTGAAACGATTTCTCATATGCTGGTGGACGGCAGAGCCGGTTTTGAAAGCCTGATTGCCGCTATCCCCGAGGGAGTAACGGACCGTGGTACTACAAAAGCGCAGGCCGTTGCCAGGTTGCGTTCAAAAGAATCCATTATCGTTAATTATTATAAACAGGTTTGGGGTATAGATTTTTATAAACTGCAAACAAGCGTTCGCGCCGCTGTAGTTTCCATGCTTTATTAGAAATTTTTTATATGATCAGTAATATGAAAAAGATATTTTTTAGTCTTTTTATTATTGCCGCTGTTGCGGGATGTAAAAAAGATGATAGCCACATTTTTGACAAATCACCTGATGAGCGGTTAAATGAAGCGCTTGCAGGCTACCAGGCAACACTAACCGGGGCGCAGTATGGATGGAATGCCGTGGTGTATCCAAAAGGTGGTGGCGCATATGCGTTTTACTTCAAATTCAATGATGCCAACAGGGTAGAGATGGTTGCTGATTTTGACGCTGCATCTGCTACAACTGTTAAAGAAAGCAGCTATCGTTTAAAAGCGTTGCAACAGCCCAGTCTGTTGTTTGACACCTACTCATACCTTCATTTACTATCCGATCCGGATGGATACGTAAATGGCGGGGTTGACGGGCAGGGATTACTGTCTGACTTTGAATTTTACTTTAATGATTCCACTACTGCCGACACGATTAAGCTCACGGGAAGGGTAAATGGCAGTAAAGCCGTTTTAGTGAAAGCCAGCCAGGAGCAGGCGCAGGCTTATACGGGCGGACAATTCGATATCAGCCTGTTCAATGAATCCCTGTCTAAAATATTGCAGTATTTTAAGCACCTTAATATTGGCAATACGGTATATGATATCAACCTTAATCCATTTAGTAAAACCGCTATTTTTACCTGGTCTGATGATGATGGCACCATACATACATTTACCACTGCATTTTATTATACGCTGGAGGGAATAGCTTTTCAAACCCCCCTTGTGAGTGGAAGTACGATAGTTGCAGGATTTTCAGACATTTCCTGGTCAGATGCCACAAACACTATTAATCTCACTGCCGGCAATACCCAGGCAACCATTAAAGGAGCTGTAAAACCACTGATCATTGACGCAGATGCTCCAAAACGGTGGTGGCAAAAGGCTGCAGATGATGATGGATACTGGGTATCTTTGAATGGCTTCCATGTAAACGGGGTGGAGGATGCCTTTGGTGTAACCAGCATACCTGATTATGCTTTTATGATTTTTTGGCCAAAATACGGCACAAGCAGCGGGATCACCTATGATCTTACAGGATTTGTAACTGCTGATACGGGGGGACTGGCTTTAAATTTTGGCGCGGCATACCGGGTGCCTAATTTTACCTCAGACGGAAGGGTTATGTTTACCTATCTGGGCACGCTGGGAGACGTACCTCCTGAAGCTGAAGATGCTTATTTTGCTACCGCAGGAAACTTTCTTAATCCGGCCGGATTTTACCTTGTTCAAACAAGTGAAACCAGCTATGATATGGTAAGCGCTGATGATGCAAAAACCTGGATTACCTGGATCTATTAAGAGAGGTATAGCCAGAATAATAACATTTATACAAACAGCATCTCCCCTAAAAGATAAATTGCTGTTTTATGCTAAAGGCTAATCATTAATTCATTATTTTTA
>CAYVEI010000199.1:0-7651 GCA_964450515.1 uncultured Terrimonas sp.
TTGTCCTGTCACCACTTGCCATAGCGAAAGAAAATTATTTGAGTGCCATATAACGTTAAAGCATTGGCGATGTGGCGGCATTCCGTGTTCCGTCTGCCCGTAACCGCTGCTGATTAAAAATACAAAAGTTCATTGTTTATTCTATTGCTTGGCTTTATTCCTCTGCCGGAACCCAAGCCGATTAGCGAACAAAAAGCTGAGAATATTTTCGTCGCCCCGCCATATAGCCAATGCAATGTTAGGCGCATTACTTTAAAAAATTTACCGTCCTGCCCAATCGTCTATATAGTCTAAGTTTCCTCCATTTTCAAGAAATTCGTCATAGCTACCTAATTGCCCATCAGTCATTGCATCAAAATACATCTCATCATAGTCGGGTTCATAGTCTGGTTCATCATAGTCGTAGTCATCTTCGTAATCTTCGGATGCAAGAAAACTTTCTTTTGACTGGGAAAGTTGCCTGACAAAGTCGCCTAAAATCATTTCAAAAGCAGTCTGTTGATATAAATCTACTTCAGTTCGATTATTTAGCAATTCTTCAAAGTCTCGTTGAAAACTCCATGGGTCTGCATGACTGTTGAATCCTTTGATTAACAAATTGTCGCCATTAGTATCCTCTGCTTCAATCTTGATTCCTTTTGTAAACGAGTACTCCTGCAAAACTCTGCAACAACAAGCAGAAGATTGATTCTCCATATAAGCAGAATACAAGTCATCTATACCATCTTCTTTTAAATATTGTTCCTTTAGTCGCCCTTTTCTGTAAAGGGTTCTTGAAGTGAGTTCAAATTCAATAGAAGTGTTGTATGCTGACAAAGCTTCTTCAAACTTTTCAAGATTAGTTAATATTTTTCCTTTGATGTACCAGCCGATACTGTCATCTTCAGTAGAATTTAGAAATTGCTCAATACTGTCAAGTGCTACATAGTTGCTTTTTACATCGTCATTGTAACTTAAAAGAAAAGCCTTGCAGAAATTAAACTCATTAATATAGACGTTTGCAAAAGAGGCAAAACTATAGAGCGATAAATCTATTTCTTTTTTCCAACCACCTCTCAAACAATCACATGTTAGAACACTTAGTCCCTGTCTTATAAGTTCATATGCCTTTGACACGTCTTTTTGGATAAAAAATATTACTCCTGATGAAAGAAAATATTTCCCGATTCCATCTAAATATTTTTTGTCTACCAATTGTTTAAAAGTCATGATAGAGTTGTTTATTGTAAAATATGAAATTCTGTCTAGAGTTGCAATATTGAAGTAGCGAGCTAGTATTGCGCCTAACGGTACGGCTTTGCGCAGGTGGGATATTTGAAATCCGTCTGCCGAAATACCGTATGACAATTTAAAGTAAAAAATACTGTATTTAGATGATTTCTGTTATGATGTCGTCAGCCTATAGCTGAAGCTTGGGTTTGCAATTGGGCGATTGAACTACGTCCCGCCCCACTTGAGCAAAACCGCCTGTTATACGCCTGTGCCTTGTTCCTGGCAAAAAAAATGGCAGCTTAGTATTATTCTTTGTGCCTGCCCGTCCGATCAGGCGGGCGTAAGGTCAACGGAAACTATATTATACGAGCTGACTGAAATTTATTTGTCTACAGCAAAACATAATACAAGGTCTAAGAAGCAAAGCCTGCTGAATTTATTAGGGCGTTGGGTCTAACTGCCAGTGACTTACTATTTTTCAATGTCGAACAAAACACAATCAATAAAAGGGCTATTGCGAACGGTCAAAATAAACCTATACAAAACGGTCAAAAACTTACCTATACAAATAACGTCTACGCAGCGCTGGCATAGCCTAAAGAATTACTATAGTTCAATAGTCCGCCATTTTTAAAAACAGTGTACTGAAAACTGCCCGCAAAACATATTGTCTGCTATGAAAATTACTTCGCTAATGTCCCTTGTCTACCGCTAAAGATATAAGGATCATAGGGCAGTTGTGTTATGTCTTGGTGCAAAAGGTCTGCCCAAGGCATGGCGTATAACGTTCGAGGCTTGCCGCAGGGCTGGTATTTTATAACTGTCAGCCCGGCAACTGAAGCCGATTGAAAAACTGATGATGAAGTTAACAACTAAAAGCCAAATAGAATTCGGTCAAGCCCGATATTAGCTGATAGTAGTGCAACAGCCGATTGTTATTACGTCCGCCAGCCTTGCGGCAAACCTTTTGTTACCGGCATGTGCTTCTTAGTCAACTGTTGTATTTATTTACTAAACTTCTTCGGGCATAGAAGAAATAATGTCTTGAGTTTCCAAAGCACCCAATGTGTCAATCATAGGAATGATAATTGGTGAGACTGCTTTCGATACTTTTTCAATTGTTGTAAATATGCTGTCCATTTCTTCTTGTTCTTCCGATTTTTGTGGCTTATTAGTTTCGTTAAGTAAGGCAAGTCCTAATAGCACAAGCCCAAACTTATATTTAGCTTGAATTACTTGCACTTCTACACTTTTTGCTGGTTTAATTTCTGAAAGCAAATGTATGTTGTCAATGTTTACAAAGAAGTCGTATCCATCTCCCTCACTACCTTTTACTTTTAAAGCTGATTCCTCTGTAAAACTTTGTTGTTCCCAACTATGTCCAGTGCGTCCGTCTCGTGATACTTCAATTATAGTTGGTAATGCAAATCCATCTGGCTTTTTTGTGTCCGTACCTGGTTGGTCGGAAGGCGGCGGTTTCCTTTCACCGCCGTTGGTTTGTTTCTTTTTTAATGGCTCAATTACTTTTACATAAAACTCCTCTGTAATTGGTTGTACTTGGCTCACATCGTTTACTTCACTTCTGAAATGTATAAGATCGCCAATTGTTGAGTTAGAAATAAGCACATTAAGAAACCCATAACCATTCCAAAGGTTGATGTCTTTGTTTTCCGACTCTTTACCATTTATAAAAAGTTTGAAAGTGCCTGGGTTTTTGCTTCTATCAAAGTAGTCATTGTTCACATCAGTATTATATTCAATTCTGAATTTGCTATTTAAATGAGCTTGTTTAGGGTTGTCATGGCTGAATTTTTTTGACAAAGCAAATAGGGTTGGGAATTCCTTCCCTTTATATTCAACTGCATTAGCAGCTCCATTTAAATTAAAAGGACTATTTAATTTTAAACCTTGAACGAATAATCTTGAAAGAGTTGGCGATTTCTTTAAAATCTCCTGCAATACTTCTGTTAATGGTTGTTGGTCGGATAATTTAGATTCAATTTCTTCTCTTCTTCTTTTATCTTTTAGTATTCCTAACCCAGGATGCTTTTTTAATACATCTTCTAATTCATTTTCAATTTCAGTTTTAAGAGGACATGTACTTAATCTGTCACGGCTATTCATAAACAAATCCTCTCTTGCTCTGCCATCAATTTCTGAACAATCAAGTATTACTAAAATCGATTCGGCTATATAATTCATGCCAACACCCTTTCTATTAAAGAAAGCTTTTGATAAATAACCATGAGTTTGTCCGTTAATTGTAAATACTATTCCTTCGTCTTTGGTGAATTTTTCATGCTTCCCCTTTTTAAAAACATAGATTGAGTAAGTCATTTTTTGTCCACTTACAGTCATTGAGCCAGATGTAGGAAAGTTTTCTTCAATATTGTCAGACCTGTCTTCGTCAACTCTTACCGATAGTCCTGATAATACAGTTTCAAAAGAATTTCCTTGATAGTTTTTTCTTCTTTCATAAAGCTTTACTGGCAATGCTATATGCGGCATCAAAACAGAAAGCTTATTGTATAAATCAAAAAGGATATTAGTTCTTAGCCCTGGACCAATCTTGTATTCAAAGAATTTTATGTAAGTTCCCCATTGCATTGGTTTGCCATAAGCTTCTGGATAATCGCTTGGAAGAATTAGCATTTCATCAGCAGGGAAAAATAAAATATGATTACTTGGGGCTAAATATTTATAATTTGAACTTCTTGCTCCATCTTTTGGATCATCTCTCCGAATAATAGTAAACCCCCAAAAATCTTTCATAGGGTCACTTTCATGTTCTGCAATTCCAGGATGTCTTTTTGAAATTACTAATTGGATATTTTTTTCTCCGCAAAATCTAAATACTCCTGTACCTCCCATATTAAACTTACCTTGTACAAACGGAATACGAAGTTTATTTGATTTTCTTATTGAGAGGATTGTATCATGCAATCTCGCAGGTGATTGTCCTTCTCCCTTATCAAATATGGCATAGTTAGGATTAGTTTTTTGACCCGTTGCAACAAACCCGATATTCTCTGATAACTGACTTCTTTCTTTCGGTGAGATGTTTGTTAGTTTCCCGTCAATTATTTTAAAATACTCTATAAGTGCTTCTCTTATACTTTGAGGTGCTTCGCTGCTTTCAGGTTTCATGTCTCTGCGAAAACATTCACCCATTAGCATAGCATCAACTGAATTAATAATTTTTTCTACGATTGCAGCTTCGGGCTTGCTCTGCTGATTTCCAATAATTGAATAATTATTTTCGTCCGAACCGAACAGTTGCCAATTCTCTGGTCTGTCCCAATATTTCTCTTGTTTTAGAAGTTCAATTACTTCGTCTTCAGTTTCACATTGAACAAGTGCAAGGCAAAGGTCTTTAAGTTGCATGGTCGGTATTGTTTAAGGTTCTTTTGTCTGTCGAAATTAGTAATGTCGCCGATAGCATTGCCGGTAACGTTTAAGGCTTGGCGATGGGATGGAATTCAATGAACTTTCCGCCCGAACGTCAGCCGATTGAAAAACAAAAGATGAAGATAACAACAAAAGCTGATTTATATTCTTCAGCCCGGAACTATTGCTGATAGCGAGCTACAGCCGATTGTTATTCCTTCTGCCAGCCTATTGCCAAACCTTTTGTTGGTGGCTGTTGTTCTTTGTCCACATTTTAGTTTTTCAAAGGAATTACAATCTGTGTCAATTTTTTTGTTGCAAGGTCATAAGAAAAGATTTTTGCGTTTCGATTGTATTGTCTATTTACAATTGCTAAAACAGCAAACAGGATTTTTTTATTAGTTGGGTCAAACTTTGAAAAGATTGGCATTGCTTGTTCTTCTTTGCCAAACGATGACCAAATTTCTTCACATTTTTTGTCAGCCAAATTCATTGTGTACAATTGGTAAGGTGCTGTAAAACTTATTTGTTTATTGTCTTTAGAAAAAGCTGGTGTACCATAAAAACTCTCTCCAATTTGTGGTCTTGGATTATTTACTGCTTCTAATTTTGTTTTTACTGTGTCTGCAAGTGAAAGCAAATAAATGCCTTCTGTACCCTTGATAATTAGTTTGCACAAAACTGTGTCTCCTTTTTGATTTGGCTCTATGCTTGTAAATTGATAGGCGTGAAAGTCAGTAAGTCTTTTTGAATTATTTCCGTCTTGTTCCATTGAATAAAGGTCAATGTCGTGTGGTGCTTTTCTTGCCATTGGGGAATAATTTGTTATTGTCCCTGCACCAGTGTAAAGAATTTTCTCTCCATTGGGTAGAAATGCTGCTTCTGTTACATATACTTTTCCATCAGTAAGTTTTTGGATTTGCTTGTTGTCCAAACTTATTGAGCAAAGGTCACTTGTTTCTGAACTTAAACCTTTTGATAGAAAAATAACTTTGTCGCCTTTTGGTGAAAAAACTGGTCTGCTGTAATATCCTTTTGTGTCTGTTAGTTGGATGAGATTATTGTCCGCAAAAGAATAAATATATAGAGTAGAGTTGTCTCCATTTGATACTGCTAAAACAAGGCTTTTGTTGTCTGGTGAAATGTCAAAAATTGGCGAAAGTTCTCCCGAAACAGGTTTGTTGTTTTGTCCAAATGAAACTGTCGAAATAAATAAAGCAATAGAAAATAAAATACTCTTAAAAGTCATACTATAATTTTTAGGTGTGTCAAACTGCAATAGCCACCAACGTACAGGTATTTGCGTAGTGACGCGAGAATCAACTTCGAATCTACAGTATGTTAAAAGCGGCATTGCGCAAATACCATGTTGTACGTTTGTGCTTCTGTCTGTCTACACAGGAAAGCCTGCATTTCTAAGTTCGGCTAATTCTTGGTCTGTAAATTTACTTTTGATTCTGTTCATTTGTCGTGGGCTACTATGTTTTCGTTTGACCCAATGATGTAATGCAATAGGTTCATTGTTTGTCAACGTAATTGGAAACCAACGTCCTTCACTTTTTCTATAAGCTCTCCATTCTTCTGTTCTATCAACTGTCCCCGAATGTATTTTGCCCCAAGTTGGTTTTTCATGGAAATGATATTCCCAAGCTAATTCTATATCTTCTATGGTTTTATCGTCAAGCTTATCTTTTTTATTAATGTGCTTAAAAAACCTTGTCCGCCAATCCAGTTTATTAGGATTTTCAGCTTTGTAAAGGTCATCAATTAATCGGGCAATTACATTTTCAACTGCTTTGCTATTGTTTGCATAGTCAAAACCTGTTGCTTCAATTCTCTCTCTTATGTCAAGTTTTTTTCCATTTTTGTTGGCTTGTGATATGCCCATTAACCAAGTACCGAGCTTTTTGCCTTTATATGTGTACCACTGATTTAAGATTATTTTTTCATTGTCAGCCAATGCTTCTTTTAAAAGGTCAATCCATCCTTGAAAAATTCGTTCCTCTCTTAGTTTATGTCCATCTCCAAAATAAAACCCTATTGAAAGTAATCTTTGAATGTGTTCTTGTGGCATTTTTAATTCGGGATGTTTGTAGAGTAGTTTTTGCTTTATGTACCAAGCATGTAAAATGTGGTCTGCATAATCTCGTTTAATTGTTGGAGTTCCAAACTTCTCAATATATGCTTTCATACGTTCAAACATATAGTCCCACTTTTGTAGGTAAGCATCGGTAATTGTTAAAACATGGTTTTTATATTTTTTTCGTGGTTTGTCGTCAACAACTTCAAGGTTTCCTAACTCTCCAATATCAGGAGTATTAAATTTCCTTTTGTCCTTCTTGTTTTCATTAACAACATAGTTTATGTCATACTCAAAATTCTCTGTTGGGATTAAGTTGTCTGCAAATAATTTATCAATATGTTCTTGTGTTACGAACTCAAGGTTTGGGTCTGAAAAATCTAATAAAGGAGCGAAGTAGTCTTTTAATTGATTTAAAACTTTCATTCCTGCACTGTCCTGACTACTGAAATCAAGTAGTAATGAACATTCAACATTATAAAATAAACCTGTCTTAGTTAAATTAGATGAGCCTGTGATAATTCTATTCTTATTGCCTTCAAATAAATAAACTTTTGGATGATAAATAAAAAGGTCAGCGTTATAGATGTAAGTGGCAACTCCTAATTCAAGTAGTAATTCTAAAGCTTCTTTTGATGTTATAAATTCATTGCGACCTACAAAAAATGTTACTTTTCTGTTTTCTGAAATAGCTTTTTGAATAAATGGTTTTAACTCTAAAAGTCCTGGCTTACGGATGAAGGCAACAAAAACAGTTATGTCTGTAAAGACTGGGTTCTTGAGTGAAGAACAAATATAATTTCCACAAGTTTCATTGTCGTCCTCGTGAATACCGTGTCCTATAAATTCTGCTATCATTGTCGGTTAGTAGGGTGGTCGTTTAGCATAACGTACAACGGTACGGCTTTGCGCAGGTGGGATATTTGAAATCCGTCTGCTGAAATACCGTATGACAATTTAAAGTAAAAAATA
>CAYVEI010000200.1:0-7599 GCA_964450515.1 uncultured Terrimonas sp.
ACCGTTTGTAAACGCTTCTAAGCGTTTACAAACGGTTATAAGTACTTAAAAATAATTTATATTGCGTAAAGCAAAGTGTTAGCAGCAATCCTGCCGAAACCCGTCCCTGAAAGAAAATCCGAAAAGTTCACCATAAATAGTTTTTCGGAAAATCGCACCTTTGCAATATTTTTTGAATTAAAGTAAATGAAAAAACCTGAACAAGACATATTAAAAAGAGGCAAAGAAATTACCGAAAACTATTTTCAGTTTTTGGACAAACATATTGCAGATGTAGTTTCGGGAAATGTCAGTGATTTTATGGAAATCAACAAAATAGCAAGTGAATTATTTATTTCTCATAAACATTTGATTGACACCGTTCAAAAAGAAACAGGAAATCACCCCTGCCATTTTTACGACCTTAAAATTATTGATGAAGCTAAAAGAATGCTTTCAGAAACGGATAAATCCGTTTCTGAAATTGCAAAAATATTGACTTACGACCCGTCTAATTTTTCAAAATTCTTCAAAAAATTTGTTGGACAAACACCGATAAAATTCAGAGAAGAAAACAAAAAATAAAAATTACGAGCAATGATAGTAAAAATTACAAACTCAATCCTAATCCTTTTTGCTGTGTTTATGGGAACAAAACACGGTTGGAATATGCTCACCGCCAAACCCGAAATGCTGGAAATGTTTGGTAAATGGAATTTCAGCAAAAATGCAGTTATCATTAATGGAGCAGTAACCTTATTAGCATCTGCTTTGATATTGTTTCCAAAAACATTTGTGTGGGGAAACTTCTTAATGGCAGCAGGAATATTGATGATTATTTGTTTGCAGTTATTAAACAAAGATTTGAAAGGAGTAGCAATAGAAATTCCATTTTTACTACTCAATTTAGTAATCATTTATCTGCAACACCCTTTGAAGAAATAAAATTATGCACCATACTTTTCTTTTCATACTTGGTTTATTGTTTACCGTAATGCTGTTGGTGTTGTTGGCAAAACGCATAAAAATTGCATACCCCATTTTTCTTGTAATCGCAGGGTTAGGCATTAGTTTTATTCCAAGTGTACCGCAACTGCACCTTGACCCTGAACTGATATTTCTAATTTTTTTGCCACCACTTTTGTATGAAGCAGCGTGGTACACTTCGTGGAAAGACTTTTGGAAATGGAAACGTCCGATTGCCTTATTAGCATTCGGATTGGTCTTTTTTACTTCTACGGTTGTGGCTTATGCAACTTCTTCAATCATTCCGGGTTTTACATTGGCTTTGGGATTTTTATTGGGCGGTATTGTTTCGCCACCTGATGCGGTTGCAGCAGCAACAGTTTTGAAAGGAATGAAAGTCCCAAAGAGATTGATGACCATTCTTGAAGGCGAAAGTTTGGTAAACGATGCTTCTTCGTTGATTGTTTTCAAATTTGCTTTGCTTGCAATTCTTACAGGAACTTTTTCAATGCAGGAAGCCACAGGACAATTTTTTATTGTGGCAGGAATGGGAATTGTAGTTGGTCTTATCGGAGCAAATATTATGTATGCCGTTCATCGGTTTTTACCAACTACACCTGCCATTGATGCGGCACTCACTGTAATGACACCTTATCTGTTGTTTTTAGCGGCAGAGCATTTTGAATTTTCGGGCATAATGGCGGTAGTGAGTGGAGGATTGTTTATGTCGTATCGTTCGCACGAAGTGTTTAAAACAGGAAGCACCCGAATGAATATGTTAGGCGTATGGACTACGATGATTTTTGTAATGAACGCTTTGGTTTTTGTGCTGATAGGTTTGGAACTTCCCGAAATCATTGCAGGATTGGGCGATTATTCAATTGCTGACGGCATTAAATATGGATTGATAATAAGTGCTATTGTTATTGTATTGCGTTTTCTTTGGGTATATCCTGCGGCACACATTCCTCGTTGGCTAAGTGCCAAAGCAAGAAAAGACCCTTCGCCCAATTGGAAAGGACCTTTGGTAATAAGTTGGGCAGGAATGAGAGGTGTAGTATCGTTGGCAACTGCATTATCCATTCCAATGTTAATGACAGACGGAACGGCTTTTCCGCAACGCAACCTGATTATTTTCATCACATTCGTAGTCATTTTTGTTACGCTTGTTTTGCAAGGATTGACATTGCCTTTCATTATTAAACTCATTCAACTAAAAGAGATTGACAACATTGTTCCAGAAGATGAGCAACAAGCAGAAATACAGTTGCGTTTGAACAACACCGCATTAAAATTGTTGAACGAAAAATACATAGTTGACATAAAGGAAAATGAGCTGGTAGGTTTTTACAAATCCAATTTAGAAAACGAAGTCAAAAACATAGAGCAGCAGTTGCAATCATTGGAATGTGACGAAACCGAACAGCAGGAAATAGAACATTACCACAAAGTGTTATTGGATATTTACGCCTTGCAACGAAAAGAATTATTTCAGCTTCGTAAGGAAAAACATTTTAGCGATGAAGAAATACGAAAAGCCGAATTGCAATTAGATTTGAATGAATTGAAAATAAGCGGAACAGGACACTGATAATTTGCCACAGATGCACAGATAAAATAGCAAAAATCTGTGCATTTATGGCACACAAAAAAATTAAACAAAATGAACACAGCAAGCCATTACAAAATACAACACTTCATTCCATGGACAAGGAAGAAAATTTATAAAATGCTTTTACTAAGCATTGTGCCCACAGCATTGTTTTATTATTTGGGCTGGAATTGGCTCGCTATTCCTTGGGTTCCCGTAGCATTGATTGGTACGGCAACCGCTTTTATTTCGGGGTTTAAGAATACGCAAACCTATAACCGTACCTGGGAAGCAAGACAAATTTGGGGAGCAATTATCAACAGTAGTCGGACATTTGGAATAATGACGAAAGACTTCGTTCGTACCGATGAAAAAACGAAAGAAACCGAACTGCACAAAGAAATCATTTACCGTCATTTTGCGTGGTTAACCGCTTTGCGTTTCCAGCTTCGTGAAACCAAAAGTTGGGAAAATGTAAAAACCAAAAGCTACAACAGGGAATACCTGAAATACTACAAAGTTCCCGAATGGGAAAGCAGTTTGGACAAAGAACTAAAAACCTTTCTTTCCGAAAATGAAAGGCAATACATTCTTTCCACCAAAAACAGGGCAACACAAATATTAGCACAGCAATCAAATCAATTAAAAGAGCTCAACAAACAAGGTATTATCACAGATTATAATTATGTGGCATTGGAAAATCAGTTGAAAGATTTATATGACCAACAAGGCAAGTGCGAACGCATCAAAAATTTTCCTTATCCGCGACAATTTTCAAGTATCAATCTGTATTTCACAAACGTGCTTTGCTTTTTAATTCCTTTCGGTTTCATCGGAGAATTGTCCAAGCATACTGAAAAATTAGGTGATTGGTTTATTTGGTTGGCTGTTCCGTTGAGCGTTTTAGTAGGTTGGATATTTTTGGTATTGGAACAAATTGGTGAAAGCACCGAAAATCCGTTTGAGGGCAATGCCAACGATATTCCGATTACGCAAATCAGTCGCAATATTGAAATTGATTTAAGAGAAATGTTAGGCGAAAAAGATTTGCCGCCTGCCATTCAGCCACAGAATAATATTTTAATGTAATGAGCAATCAACATATAGAAACCGTAAGAAAATGGTATCCGAGAGCATTAACATCTATTGATACCGTAAATCGTCTTTTAGACACAATTGAAAGAGAATTGAGTTTAAAACCTAATCAACTAATGCACGCAGACAGTATGTGTTGTGATGATGTCAATGCCATTCAATATCCGCCAAGAGCTTTGGAAATGCTTGGACCTTTTCATTTGGGTGGTTTAAACGGCTTTCCATTTGCAGGAATAACAGGAATGAACGCTTTTGCACACCACGTTCCCGAAGACGGAGCAGTTATTGTTTTTTACGCACCACACATAGGCGTAACCAAAGACGGTACTATCGGAGAAATCAGCCGTATTGGACAGCGTAATAATTCTGCCTGTTGCGGTGCAGCAAAAGGAGCATTGGGAAAGTTAATTGACGGAAAAATTATTGAGGGAAATATTTCTTCATTGGATTTTCAGATGAACACCATTGAGCAAATTTTTCTTCATCAAAAAGAACGGATTTTAAATGCCGAAAATCAAATCTTTGAAGCCACAGAAATAATGTATGAAGCCATTGACGACCGCATAGAAGTGTTGGTAAAAGAAACGCATTACCCTTGTAAATACGTTTTGCTCGTGGGTGCAATTTTCATCAATGGCGACAAGGATATGGGTTCGTTTTGCCAATATAAAAAGTTTGACTGCCTGAACCTTGAAACAGGCGAAAGAAAAAGTTTGATGAACGAATATTATCAGTAAACTATGAGAAAAATACTTTGTTTCCTTGCACTAACAGTTTCGCTTATTTCCTGCGGACAAGCACAAAACAACAATCAATCACAAAACAATAAAACAGAAAATAAAATGGACGTATCAAAAATCACAAATGAAAACGTAAAGAAAGCCATTGAGGCATTACAAGCAAACGACAAAAACGCTTGGTATTCTTACTTTACAGACGATGCTACTTTTACCGATGACGGACGAACATTAAATTTCAAATCGTTTTTTGATAACGCTTTTGATAAAAAGGAAAAGTTTTTGGATATTGACAAGGTAGAAAACGAAGGGAAAGACATTTACGGAAAATTCTACGCAGGGCAATGGGGAACTTTTCGGGTATATTTTAAATTCCACCAAAACGCAGACGGAAAATTCAACCGTTTAGACATTGGACAAGCATAATCAACGAATGAAGAAAGCCCTACTGCTAATAACTAAGCTTTCGTTTCGTCCGCAGGACGGGAAATGAAAGCGCTGTTGAACGAAACTTTCGGTAGCCTTATGTGAAAATTATTTTTACATCAATTATTATTCTATCAACAATTTCGGCTTTTGCTCAAAGCATATCTGATGCCCCTGTTCAAAATATTTCTACGGATAGTTCTGTTGTGTATAGGCTCTTTTCTGCTCGGCCAAATAAACGGTAGAGCGTGGCAGGTACAATGGGGAAAAGAAGCAGAACGAAAGGTAATTCCGATATATTAAATATTATGAGTCTTGATATTCGAGATTGCAATAAAGAAGTTGTATGCGATTACAAAAATGAACGTTACTCTGTTCGTGACAACGGAGCGGTATTATGCTACCCACTTGACGGAAAACGACCACGACCAACACGCTGTACGCAGTCTCCAAACTCCGCATCCAATATGTTCTTGCGGGGCTATGTCCCGGGAAGAATGGTAGTGCAAGACAATTATTGCTGAAAGCTGATCGCTGAAAGCCCCGCTACAAAAATCCCAGTTCCAGCTTGGCTTCTTCACTCATCATTTCCCTGTTCCAGGGCGGGTCAAAAGTGAGGTGCACATACACATCGGTTACGCCTTCAATAGCTTCTGTTTTTTGCTGTACTTCCGCCACAATATCGCCGGCAACCGGGCAGCCGGGCGCTGTAAGGGTCATAGTGATCTTTACTTTACCATTGTCATCAGCCTTCAGTTCATATACCAATCCCAGGTCCATGATGTTTACAGGGATCTCAGGGTCGTACACTGTTCTTAACACTTCTTCTATTTTATCGCAGAGCATGATTCAATTTGAAATTTAAGATTTAAGATTTGAAATACCGCTGCCTCCTGCCGAAGAAAAGTGGAACTGTGCTTTAGAATAATTTTCACCTTTCCCATATTCTCACATCCGCCCATTCCTGTATGCTCATTTCCATTTTCAAATTTCCACATCCTCACATTTGTTACATCTCCCGCGCTTTCAATGCCACCCCATACATTTTCATCTGCTTCAGCATAGACAGCAGCCCGTTGGAACGGGTAAGCGATAAATGGCTTTTTAAGCCAATGGCGTCTACAAAATATATTTCAGCCTCGGCAATAGCTGCCGGCGATTGACCGGATAATACCCGCACCACCATGCTTACCAGCCCCTTGGTGATCACCGCATCGCTGTCGGCAGTAAAAAATATTTTTCCATCCTTATGTTCAGCATGCAGCCACACCTTGCTCTGGCAGCCCTTGATAAGATTTTCTTCTTTCTTATACTGCTCATCAATCAGCGGCAGGTCTTTACCCAACTGAATAATGTATTCATACTTTTCCGTCCAGTCTGTAAAAAAGCTGAATTCTTCTATGATCGTATCCTGTTGTTCTTTTATAGTCATTATACATTTGCTCCTTAGTGCAAAGTTCAGCACTTTTAAGCGATTTTGAGCGGAGAGAAAAAGATAGCGGTTACTCCAGCATGCGTTTGGCTTTTTCAATGCCATCAACCAACGCGTCAACCTCGGCCTTTGTATTATAAAATGCAAAGGAAGCCCTTACCGTTCCGGGAATATGAAAGAAATCCATAACCGGTTGAGTGCAATGGTGCCCGGTTCTTACAGCAATGGATTGCTTATCTAATATTTCGCCCAGGTCGAAGGGATGGATATTACCTACTAAAAAAGATATGGCGCCGGAGCGGTGCTTAGCATCTCCAATGAAACGCAGCGAAGGTATGGCTGAAAGCCGGTCGTAAGCATAGGTTACTACTTCTTCTTCTGCCTGCTGAATAGCAGATATGCCAATGTGTTGTACATAGTCTATTGCAGCGCCCAGCGCAATACCGCCGGAAATATCGGGTGTGCCCGCTTCAAATTTAAAAGGCAGTTCGTTATAGGTAGTTTTAGCAAAAGTTACATTTTTGATCATATCTCCGCCGCCTTCATAAGGAGGCATTTCATTAAGCCACTTTTCCTTTCCGTATAAAATACCCACGCCGGTAGGCCCGTATATTTTATGACCCGAAAAAGCCAAAAAGTCGGCATCTAATACGCGGATGTTTATAGGTATATGCTGGATGGCCTGTGCTGCGTCTATTAAAACCGGTACATTTACCGCATGCGCTTTCTGAATAATTTCATGAACCGGGTTTACGGTACCCAGGCTGTTGGAAACATAAGTAACGGCTACTATTTTTACTTTACCCGTGAGCAACTCATCAAAGGCATCCATCTTTAATTCGCCCGCTTCATCAATGGGTATCACTTTTAATGTTGCTCCTTTTTCTTCACAGATCAACTGCCAGGGAACAATGTTGGAATGATGTTCCATAGCGGAGACCAGTACTTCATCTCCCGCTTTTAAAAATTTTTTACCGAACGAAGCGGCTACCAGGTTAATGCTGTTGGTAGTGCCTTTTGTAAATATAATTTCGTGCTCATGGCGGGCATTAATATGGCCGGCTATTTTTCTTCTCGCCACTTCATAGGCTTCTGTGGCCTGCTGGCTTAAAAAATGAACGCCGCGGTGCACATTGCTGTTATATTGGGTATAATAGTTATGGAGTGATTCCAGAACAGGCTGAGGCTTTTGTGTTGTGGCCGCGTTGTCTAAATAGATCAATGGCTTGCCATATACTTTGGTTTGCAATATCGGGAAGTCTTTCCTGATCTTTTCAATATCCAGCACGCTATCTGTTATGGTTTCATTATTAGTCATACGCTTCTGCCATTTTACGGGTGATCAGTTTTTCAACATATTCTCTTACGGCAGG
>CAYVEI010000201.1:0-7583 GCA_964450515.1 uncultured Terrimonas sp.
CCCCAGGTAATTTTTTCATTGGGCACCGCTCCCGAATAGGAACCATACGAAGTAGTGGAATCGCTGATCTGGCAGAAATAACTCCAGAAAGGAACATCGTGCCACTCTAAGTCCTGGTACATCATGGGTACCACGCATATCGGAAAGTCGCCGGCAATACCGCCGCCGATCTGGAAAAAACCAACGCCTTTACCGCCACTGTTGGCCCTGTACCATTCTGTAAGCCAAACCATGTATTCAATACCACTTTTCATGGTGCTGGCTTTTAGCTCCTGCTTAATAATGTAGGATGCGAAAATATTGCCCATGGTGCTGTCTTCCCAGCCCGGCACAACAATAGGAATATTTTTTTGCGCTGCGGCCAGCATCCAGCTATCCTTAGCATCAATTTCATAATACTGTTCCAGCGCTCCACTCTGCAGCAGCTTGTACATGTATTCGTGCGGGAAATAGCGTTCGCCTTTGGCATCCGCTTCCTTCCATATTTTTACAATATGTTTCTGGATCCTTCGAAAAGCTTCTTCTTCGGGAATGCAGGTATCGGTTACGCGGTTGTAATGATTTTCTAAAAGCTCCCATTCTTCCTGCGGGCTCAGGTCGCGGTAATGGGGTACGCGTTTGTAATGGCTGTGCGCCACCAGGTTCATGATATCTTCTTCGAGGTTGGCCCCCGTGCAGCTAATGATATGCACTTTATCCTGACGGATCATTTCGGCCAGCGACAGGCCCAGCTCGGCGGTGCTCATAGCGCCGGCGAGGGTGATCATCATTTTACCGCCTTCTGATAAATGGGTTTCATATCCTTTGGCCGCATCCACGAGCGCCGCGGAATTGAAATGCCTGTAGTGGTGTTGTATGAACTGCGATACGGGTCCTTTTTGCATAATAATAGCTTTATGTTATTGCCGGCAAAAATAGGATAATTAGGCGGGATGGATTGGTAGAGAATGAAGCGGAATGGCACCGTGACAGGTCTTACAATTGCACCAGCCCGTGTTTTACGGCGTACAGGGCGAGTCCCACGCGACTTTTTACATGCAGCTTTTCAAACAGTGCATTTCTGTAGCCGTCTATGGTTTTAGGGCTCAGGTACATTTTATTGGCTATTTCATTATAGGTATATTCACTGCAGGCCAACTGTAAAAAATCTCTTTCCCTATCATTCATCAGTTTCCATACCTCTGTTTTTTCGGAAGTATCCTGTCCGTTTTGAAGTGAATGCACCAGCTTACCGGTTATAAAATCGGTGTAATAAAAACCTTTATTGATGATGGCATGTAGCGCTTCCCCCAATTCTTTAGGTTCAACATCCTTGCACAAATATCCTTTTACGCCCAACTTCAGCATGCGAACAATGCTTTCTTCCTTTTCCACCATGCTTACCACCAGGATATTAATGAGGGGATAATTATCCTTAAGCCACTGCACACTGGCAAATCCATCCATACCGGGCATATTAATATCCATTAAAATGATATCCGGCTGGTTAGTGGCATTGAGTTTTTGCTGAAGATCTATGCCGTTATCGGCTTCAAAAAGAATGTGGTAGTTGCTGTTCACCATTTCAATAAGGCTGATCAGCCCTTTGCGGAAGAGTTTATGATCATCTACCATGGCTAAGGTGGGAACAGGTGTACCGGGCATAATAAGGTTTAATTACAGGTGCATCTCAATACTGATTCTTGTACCGTTTCCCGGGGTACTCTGTATGGTAAGTTGAGCATTAATTAAACCCGCCCTGTTCTGCAGGTTAGTTAATCCTGCACCGCCACTATTCAATTTTTTGTTTATGTTAAAGCCAACACCATCATCGTGTATTGCTAAAGTAAATAAATTTTCCCGAGTATTCAACAAAACATTTATATGTTTGGCGCTGCTGTGTTTTACTGTATTATTAAGGGCTTCCTGTGCCATGCGGTACAAAATGATGGCTTTATCGTTATCAATTACCGGCATTTTACCTTCCTGCGAAAAAACTGCTTCAAATTGTTCGGTTTTATTAAGGCGGTCCACTTCGGTTTGCAGCGCCTGCGCAAGTCCAATTTGCGCAACACGCTCAGCGCCCAGGCTCACGGAAAGTGATTTAAGGTCGCCGATCAATTGACGGGTAAGTTCCTTGGTATGCTCTATTTTTTCGGTGGACTTAACTGTATCGTTCAGTCGCAGGGTATTCAAATTTATCTTGATGAGGCTGGCCACCTGCCCCAGGTTATCGTGCAGTTCGTGGCTGATGTGCCGGAGGGTTTGTTCCTGTATTTCGAGTTGGGTTTGGAGGAGCGTTTGGGAAAATTGTCTTTTTAATTCAGTTTCTCGTTCAATAGATGTTTTTCTTTTCGAATAATAGATGAGCAATGTAAAAAATATAAAGACAATCAAAATTAGTATGATTGCAGTAACAATAATGATCGTTTTACTTATTTCTTCACTTTCCGATGGCATATAAGACCAGTGATTATCAATACGTATAATAAAGTGTTTACAGTAATACTTATAATCGCTAAATCATTTTCCGGTACTTTGTTTTTGGAAGATATTAAACCGTTTAACATACTTAGATAAGGCAAATTACCCAGATAACAGAACAGCACTCCAATTGAAAACCAAAACATAAAATTATTTACTGGATTGTGATTTTCATTTTTTACAACAATCGCAAACAAATAAAAAAGACTCACTCCCATTAATATTATGCTTCCGAAGGTATATGTATTCGAAAAAAACCTTCCGAAATTTTGAAAAAAAAGAGCATTTATAGTTGAAAAAAACAAAAAAGAGATTATTGAATAAAGAACCATTTTCTTTTGTTGGCTTGTTTTTACTGCCCTGTGGAACAATAGCAAAAAGATGGTTATTTCGAAAATCATACCTATGTTATATACCTTCAGGTTACTTTCATCCTGTGCTTTTAAAAAGTTAGCTGAAAATTCAATTAAAAAATTAGAAAGTAAATAAAGAAAAAGCAAGTTCCAGAACTTCTTTTCTACTCTTCGTCGGATTGCAAGCAGAATAACAAATGCCACTAATATTATTAATGGCAAGTGTAAATTGGAATAACTCATTTTGATAGGATTTGATCGGGTGGTCCAACGTCTTTTAAGCAACTATATCGTTGATCCGGGTCTTCCACTACTCGGATTTCCACAACACCATGTTTCAATTTCTTTGATACTGGTTTTAAATCCAGCTAAAACAACAAAATCCCCCACTGAATTTTTTTCTATAATAACTTTACCTGACCGTTTGGCTCTCAATATTGCTATTGTCAACTGATTTGAAATATCTGTTTCAAAATCCTCACAACTTTTTTGATCAGGTAAGGTAATTCCAAAACGAATATTAACATAATCATACTTATCATGTCCTTCCAGAAGCGCTAATAAGATAGCGCGGGGTATAGAAATGGAGCTAATTTTGAGAAATTGACGTTGAATTGTTGACTTTAGTTCTGCAAAATTTTCGAAATCCTCTGTTATTCTCCTCAGATCATGTACGTTGATTTCTCCTTCGGTAGGATCTGAAGGCTTATTAGTTATTAGTGCTGGCATAAAAGTGATTTAAAAGTTAAATAATAATACCAAACTACGGCCAATTTTAAATTATTAATAGCCGAGTAGGAGATAAGTGTTTTTTCTGATCGTAATACAGGAAAAACCCTGTAGCAATCTCCTTCTTTCTCCCCTTGATGCCGGCCACTGGTTTGCCAACCTTTGTACAAGAAATTAATTTAATCCCGCAGATAGTTTGCTATTCGAATCTTCATTTCTGCACCTTTTGAAGAGTATGCTTTTGTTATATCCGTACGGCTGTTGAAAGCCACGACACAGCAAAACCGGGTAGCCGAAAACGGATTCAGAGTAGGCAGCAAAACTTTTTTTATGACACCCAAAGAAATCATTAGTCATTATGATGACATTACCCTCGCCAAATCATCAGAAGCAACCCAGGGTAAATTTTGTGAAATATGGCCAAAAGTTAAAGAAGGACTTGAATTGCTCCAGAAAATAATTAAGAATCCCATCGCCAAAGCTGCCGTGGGAATTGTGATAGGCGCGGGTGACGCGGTTGCAAAAAATTTATGTGGGTAAAAATATAGCTAAGTAATGGATCAGATGATCACTTTTAAAGCAAACCAAATACATTTTTTTAAACTTAAAATTGAAACATGTGGGAGCTATAATAGGAGTAGTAATTCTGTTATTTGGAATTATACTTTTTGTAGGAAATGTTTCAGGCTGGTGGCCTTCTTTTCCTTATGCTGGTTTTATCACAATGTCAATAGGACTCTTTATTGCAAAGTTGTCGAATGATAACTAAGTGATATTCTGCAATAAATACCCGAAAGCCGAAAAGGGTTTCAAAGAGTAGGCATAAATCTTTTAACAATGAATGAGGAAGAATTAAAAAAAGCTATGCAGCAGGATGTTCAGACCTGGTTTACATTAAGTGCACTATCTGAAAAAACCAACAAAAAACAATCGGAAGTTCAAAAGCTAATTAAAAATTCAAAACTTTTTGTTAAGTCATCCTCTGTAACAAATGAAGGCGAAAGTTTATTTTCTACCAGGGAAGAGTTTAAAGAAAAAGGTTCGTTGACAAATAGAATTTTAGGGGCCTTCAAAAACCGCATTGACTAAACAATAAATTTAAAGTTATGCAGGAATATATTCTGATACCAGCTATTGCAGGTTTTGTTGCACAATTGCTTAATCTGCTTGAGATAGCAAGATTAGAACCGGCGCGGAGACCCAATTTTAAGGACTGGGTATATTGGTTGCCTTATATTATTGGTCCCATAGTTAGCGGCTTTGCCGGTTATTTTTCTTTCAATGGTAATATGGCAGGTTTTACACCTATGCTGGGTGTTCAGGTGGGGATAGCTGCTCCCTTAACTTTAAAAGGGTTTGCAAATGTTCTGCCTAAAATACCTCCCCAAAATTAGTAATTATCTAAAATTATAAACCCAGGTAAGCCGAAAAGGGTATATAGAGTAGGCAAAAAAATTAAATGTCATGGCCAAAAAAAATTCTAAAACAGCAGAAAGAAAACTTTGCAGTCAGCCAGCTCCAATTTTGCAAACCTTTGAGCCTGGTATTAATGAAAAAAGGTTGCGCTACATCATTACTACTAACAAAAAATGGGTTAACGGGACGGAGATAAAATATATGTTTCTTGAAGGCGCGCAACCACAACGGAACGTAGTTAAGAAAGCATTCCTGCAATGGGAAGGCCTTGGTATTGGAATATCATTTAGTGAGGTTGTTACAGTTGAGGAATCAATTATAAGAATCGGATTCGATTTTGCAGACGGCTCCTGGTCGTATGTGGGGAGAGATAGTTTAACCATTCCAAAAAATCAGCGTACAATGAATTTTGGATGGGATTTAACTTCAGACAGTTATGGAATAACAACGGCACTTCATGAAATAGGTCATGCCATTGGTTTTCAGCATGAACACCAGAGCCCTTTTTCTGGTATTAAATGGGATGAAGGCGCTGTTTACAAAGAGTTTTCGGGGCCTCCGAACAATTGGACAGCAACTACAATCAAATCAAATATTATTGACAAGATCCCGGCGAACCAGGTTAAAGGCTCGAACTGGGATGCTGATTCCATAATGGAATATCAGTTTGGACCAGGGTTAATTAAAGAGCCGGAAAGTTACAAAGATGGAATTTTCCCCCCGGGATCGCTTTCATCTTCTGATATAGAAGGAGTAAAAAATTTCTATCCTAAAATCGGTGCTGCGTTTGAAAAATTACAACCGATGGTTTCAGCTATTATCAAAATAAAAAATGGAGACCAGGCAAACTTCCTCTTTAAAGCACCATTTACTAAAAAGTATACATTTCAAACTTTTGGGGAGATGGATACTGTAATGGTGATTTCAGAGAAATTGAAGAAAGAAAAACACTATTTATCCGGCGATGATGATAGTGGATTTTCAAGGAATACAAAGATACAACTCCCGTTAGTTAAGAGTAGAGAGTATGTAGTTAACATAAGAGTAATGTATGCAGGAGAAGCAGATAGTGGCGGAGTTATCGTGTTTTAAATAATCGTTCGAAAGTTAAACAAATCATCTTAAACTTAAAAACATCGCATATGAAAAGTATAATAGTGATAGCAAGACGTTATTACCTGATTTGTATTTACATTTTAGTGGGCGTTTGTTCAATATCTAAATTATGCGCACAGCAAGCATTTACCCAAAGGTTTAATTTTGGTGACTTAAATAAAGATGCTATCGAAAAGAATAATGAAATGCTGGAGAAAATACAAGGTGAAAAAAACAAAGAGAAGAGAAAATATCTTCCAAAACCAAGCTACTTTGATAGCTTATCAACGTTTGGCATCTATGGAATTGGAAATCTCAATACCCCTGAAGATTTTGAAGCGTTGAATGCCTCTGGAAAATTTTCGGGTTTTGTTCGACCTGTTATTACGAGGAGGTCGTTTCTAACAACATACTTTTCATATAATAGAAACGCTACGAACAGTGATTCCTTGCTTGCATCAACTTTCCTATTTCCTGATGTTGGTACTTCTTCGTTTGCAAGCACTGTTGAATACGCATTTCTGCTAGAAAATCCCAAACCTTCGAGAAAAAAGAATCAGAATAGGGTAAATTTTCATTTAGGTATACCATTTTTTGAATTCTCAACAAAGAATACGAAAAGTACAAAAGATGAAAAAGAACTATCATTTTCTACATTAAATTACGCGGTTGGGTTTAGGTATCAGTTTAACAGTCAAGGGCCTGAAGATGATGCAGCTTTTTCGGTAGCCCCTTACCTGGCATGGATAAATGTTGCCGATGAAGATAATGATGATTATTGGGCTTTGTTTAATGATATAGACAAAAAATCACGATCAACTGTAAGATCCTTTGGTGTAAAAGTTACTTTTCAATACAATAATTTTCAAATTTTTGCTGATCTGAAATCTGTAAAAAAGAATGATATATCTATAAGAGAAATAAGAGGGTTTAATTCTAATATCGGCTTTGTATTTAATGCTGAGATATTTGAGCGTTGAATAATAGAACGAAAAACCTTGTATTCATCGGAGGAGTAATAAAAGTCTACCCTTATAAAGTTGCCACTTCCACTTCTCATCCCCTCATCCCAACTCCTCCTTAAACGCCGCATTTAATAAACCGGCTTTTAATGCCTGCAACTGTTTATTATAATGCTGCTGCAGTTGCTGATGCTTTGCACTGAGCTGGTTTAAATATTTTACAATGCCCTGCTGGGCGGAGAGATCGGGAAGGAGAACTTCCAATGCATTAATAAAATCAAGCCTAACACCCTTCACAGTTGCTCCTGTACTATTTTCTATAATATAGTTAGGGACTGACTTAAACCAAAAGAACAAATAATCAAATGAGTTATTGCTTTTTGAAAGCGTCTCTCCGCCAATTATTTTGACAACGTCTTTCGATTTTTTCCATTCCTATCCTTTCGCCAATCCGTCGTTAATCCCGAGATGACTATTTATTATATTGTTCTTTGCTTTGCTCATTGCTGTTTATCCTTCTTTATTGCTTTTGCTATTTTCTTTTCATCGCTTTCCAGGCGGCGTT
>CAYVEI010000202.1:0-2902 GCA_964450515.1 uncultured Terrimonas sp.
CCGCAGAAACCGGCGATTGAAAATATACGTCCGAAGTTCAGGAAGAATGAAGAAGACAATACCTATAAGCTTGAAGGCGGTATTCAGATAAGCCTGCAGGCCGGCAGATTTGGTAAGCCCAATCCTGCCAATCCAACGGAATACGATAGTGATATGTTTCCCGGCTATACAGTGCAGGCCAACAACCTGCTCAACTGGTTTGGAATGGCGTCTTATGCCAGCAATCTGGGGCACCGCGTAACAGAGATATTTAACAATGAATTCCTGTTTGGACCATTAAGCCTTTCCTCATTGCTCAAAGAGTCGCGTGGCGTGCCGGTATCACGCATGGATATTACCGGTTATGGCGCCAGCATGTTCAGCAACTGGCTCAGCCCCGGGGCAGCACTGGCGCAAACAAGTCAGGCCCGGTTCGATGTGATGCTCGGCCGAACAGGGCATGAAGTGATCCAGGTCAAAAGCATTTTATATCCCTGGGGTATTCGTGTTGTGCGTACCATAACTGTTTTCCGGACAGGCTCGGGTTATGTATTCAGAACAGATAGCGGATGGAAGGCTGAAAGCGATGGATTGTTTGATTTTTCATTCAGCTATTTAAAGAAAGAGGTTAACCCCTTTGGTAAGCTTACCACCAACGACTTTGTGCATAAACCCGATGAAGCAAATAATATACCTCCGCAATATGAATTTCATACCGGTATCATCAGGGGATTGTTCAATGTAAGAAATATCAAAGATGCACCGTCTGTTACCGAATATAACAGCGAAAACATCATTGCGCCCAATGCTGTTTATGTAAATGGTGTAAAAGGCCAGGAATATACCAACGATGGAACAGAGCGGCATGAACCTGTAAAATGCGGTGGCGTGTATTTTGATGCGGACGTGGAAATAGAAAATGTTGTACAGGGGCATGTGAACAAAAGAGTGGTATCCAAACGCATTCTCGGTTATGTGCAGGTAGCGCCGGCAGGTAAGCCGCTCACTCCGCAACAATTGAAAGAATTGCTGGATCTGCAAAACGGAAGCATCGGCGGTGATATAGATTGTGTGCTTGATATCAATAAAAGCAACCAGCAAATGCGTGCAGCACGTTTTGATGTAGCGCCTTCTATTGATAAAGCCGGTACCACCCCTGTATTTGTAGTAGCCGCAAGGGGGCAGGTGTTTCTTCCCAAAGATGGAAGCTGGGCACTGGTACAGCACAATGCAGGCAGCGGCGAAGTAACGCCATTGCCAACAGATACAATGATCCCGCTTATACGTACAGGTGCATGGAAAAAAGGAAATGTGGTTGATAATAGTACTTTGCAGAGCCAATTGGTTCGTGTGGCGCATCCGATGGAGATACTGCGGGATCCCACAACGGATACCATCAACTTTGGATACCTGCAATCAACCGCTACGCAAAAAGCATTGTTCCTTACGCCGGCATATGGATTGAATATGGATAAAATGCTCAGCAAAACACCCCCGGTTTTTGCAGACGCATACCGCATGATGACCGGCGAAAGCATTTTCCCCAATATTGGAAATGCCATTGACAATTTTGGTAAAGCCATGCCATTGCTCAATAGCAAAGATGCCAATGGCAATACATTCCAGGCTTTTGCGCAAAGCGTATTGGAAGATGGCGGTGAAAAAGTTTGGGAGCTAATGAAAGTGGAAGCGGAGAAAGCCGGGGAAGCTGTTATAAGCCAGGGTATGAATATGCTTAAGCAGGGAGCCAATGGGCTTTTGGATAAAGCGTTAAGATTTGATGTACCTTCTTTTGAAGTGCCGCTGGTAGATACGGAAGCATTAAGAATATATATTGAATATAAAACAGGAAAGAAAGATGCGCCGCCTGCCAGCTATGTAGACAGCAAGCTGAATTTTGATGTAAACTCTTTTGCCGGCGATATGGCAGACCAATGGAAAAGCCGTTTGAATAACCTGGCAATGGTGATTGATCTCGGTGATATGAAACGCCTGATGACCATAAAAGGGAATTTTGATGCAAAGAAGGGCAAGGAAAGCAATTACGAAGGCGGCCCTGATAACGACAGTGACGGATTACCCATGCCTGAAATAGAATTCAGCGATGCATTGCAGCCGGTAATTGATATACTGCAGATGCTGGCATCATTAAGCACCAATGATTATAAGGATGTATTGAAGAAGGGACTGAAGATGGCGATGAGCAACAGCGGCGAAATATGGCAGTATAAATTTGAAGCCAGCAAAGAGATCGCTACCATCCGGTTCCCGCCAACGGATGAACTATACAACAGCGCCCAAACACCACTCAAGCTCGAAGCATCATTAAGCGCGGGCGTATACTTTAACGCCGCACTGAAGGTAACAACAGATCCGTCGCAATTATTACCAACGGCAGGGGCATTTTTGCAGTTCCATGGTGGTTTGCAGATCATGTGCTACTCTGTTGGTGTGGGTTCCATTTATGCAATTGGTGCAGTAGACGTTAAAATAGCTGCAGACACTAAGGTAGGCCCAAGCCTGCAACTGAAATTTGGTTTTGGGGTATCCATTGTTGTTAGTTTGCCGGTAGTGGGTAATGCCAGCGTAAGCTTTATGGTTGGGGTTGAGATGTATGCAGATAAAGATAAGGTAGTGCTTGCGGCATTAATGGTATTTAAAGGTCAGGCAAACCTGCTCGGTGGCTTGGTATGTGTTTGCATTACCATTGAAGCAAAAGGAATTGTGGTGCGTGATATTGCCAATGATAAAACCGATTGCAGCGCGCAGGTAACCTTTGCTATTGATATCAGTATCTTTTTGGTGATAGATATCAGCTTCTCCAAAACATGGGGAGAAGACAGACAGGTAGCTTAGGGCTGTGAGCTGTCAGCCGTCTGCTATGAGCCGTTAGCGGGGAGAGGCTATGATGTGAATGGTGAAT
>CAYVEI010000202.1:3002-7568 GCA_964450515.1 uncultured Terrimonas sp.
TGCAACCTGAAAATAAACATACTCTATAATTGATCAATACAATATTATGGAAGCGAACAGAAGATATACTACGATGGTTTTTCCTCAGGGATTTGATGGAGCAATATTAAAACTGAACATCGTACTTATTCCCCGTAACAGGGATCCTTTTAATAATGCAACCGGCTTGCCTGCGCCTAATGATACTGCCATTCCTTTTGCAGATATTGATCCGCAGTTTGAGCTGAAAGTAGTAAAGGGCTTAAGTGAATGGCCCATAGGAAATGCCCTGGCTGCAGGAAGAATACCTGTTGCTATTGGCATTAATGTGGATGCCGCGGCAAATAAAAAAGCGTTGCTCGAAGCGATCAGGACAGATTTTGGTGCTAAGATCAATATTACGGATACAGATAAAACACCCAATGAATTTTACACGGTAAATAAATACCTCCCGGAAACCTACCGCGATGCATTCAATTTTACCGGCCCGCGTGTGCCGAATGCAAAAACAGACGACAGCTATCATTGCGCTATAAAAAAGGATACCCAGAAAAAAGAGGGCTGGAAAAATGATGATGACCTGAGCTGGGGTAAAGTGTTTGCTTATATACTCCGGCAGCCATTGCTTGCCAAAGCATGCGGTATGGTTTACGAAACACAGGTAACCATTAACGATGCCAATAAAGATTTGTTTGAAAAGGGGTGCTATATCTATGCCGATATCACCAATCCGGAATATAAAAGCATACAGGATCAGTTGATGATTACTGCAGACGGCCCGTTTATTAAGCCGTATGCGGCAAGAATACCCAAATTAAAGTTGGGTGATGAAAACAAACGTCCTGTATTTGCACCCATTTTATTCCCGGTATTGTTTGTGAAAGCCGGAGAGCTGGTTGATCCCGAGCCGCCGAAAGCGCCATGGGATAAAATATTCGCTGAGCTGAATGAATACAATGACGGATTCGCTAAAATAGTGCATGCGGGTCAGCCGGTCAGCCGCATATGGCTTGCCGAGCAGCAGGATGGCGCTGCCCCGGTGAAAGATGAAGGCATACGGCTTGCATGGGATGATGAGCAGATACTGATCTGGTATATGCGGCAATTGGAAGCCAACCCGCAGGATCCCGGCAAGCGCGTTGATGCGCCGCTTGGCGTATTCGGCTATAAAATTGATGTGAAGGAAGATGCAGTAAATGCCGGTTGGAGCAGCCTCAACCTTGTGCGTTGCAAACAGGCGTATAGCTTTGGTGGCGCATCCATTGGCAACACACCCAATCAGCAATTGGAACTGCCCTTCCAGGTTTTTCCTACACAGTTGGATAATGATACCACGGCGCCATTCTGGCTGCCCATGTATTTTACCAGTTGGATAGGAAAGAGCATGATATTAAAAGACACGGACGCCATTGCTATTCACCAGAATGATGAAGCAAGGTTAAACAAAGATGATCCTACCCCAACGAAAGCAGTTGATGCCAATAATATGTTTGATGAAATGCCTGCGGCTACGCAGCTCCGTTATGGTCATCGTTACCGGTTCAGGGTACGTATGATGGATATAAGCGGTGGCGGACCCGGCATGAACGAAGATGTATACAATAACGCGCCGGCTCCCACATCTGAATGGAGTTTTAAAAGATACGTGGCACCTGCGTTGTGCCGCATTGAAAAGCCGTTAAACATCAGACTGGTTAAGGCAGATTTTTACAATGAGATCATTACGGAAGGCCAACCTTCAGCATTTGATGCAAATCCTGTTATCAATATTCAACGGCCTTTGCTGAATTACCCTGCTGTTGTATTTACCGGTAAATACCAGGCGTTGGGCAGCGATCCTGTACAACTGCTCATACAATCTGCGCAGGCGCAAAAGCAGGGAGGTACAACTGCAGCGCCCAAAGTCGTTCATCCTGCTATTGCTGACCCCGATGTAACCAAAGTAGAAATTAAAGTAGAAGTTGAAACACTCAGGCTTGATAATCTTGCCAGTGACAGGGGAAATGAAAATTATATCACCTTATATACTACATTCAGAAATTTTTCCGCTGTAGCCAATGCGGCTGATCTTGAAAATACGCTTTCGCTGAATGTGGCTTTTCATGATGTGCCGGCACTTAATCTTACCAGCAAAGATGACCCGTTCGATGATCCGGCTTTAAACAAAGCAGCTATTGATGCCATGCAGGATATACCATTGCCCACCGCAAGAAAGATCAGGATGAGCATAAGGGCGGTTTGCGATGGAAATAACAGCTCCTATTACGGATTTATTAATGAAGGCAATCACGATTTAGACAGCCGCTATGGCAAAACAACCCAATTCCGGTTCTATAAAGAATCTGCTGACGAAAGCAACCTGCTGTTGCCAAAAGCCAATGTGCCCGGGCTGCAGGGATTATATCTGCAACCCGATCCGGAGTATATACGCAAAGGAATGATAGGGCAATTTTTCTTCTTCAATGCCGAAACAAGTGTGCAGCCCAATATTATGCAGCGGCTCGCGCAGCAACTGGGTGTAAAAGCAAACGGGTTAACGCTTGTATCTGAAAAAGGAGAAAGAGTAGTATTTGGTTGTAACCATAAGATCCGTCATCACCTGGCACCGGATGGAAGCAGCATTACTTTTTCTTCAAAAGGCGATCTGTGTAATCACTGGCTGGGTTGTATAGTATATCGCATCAACCGCGACTGGAGCTGGGATGCGCTGGAAGATGTTGCCTTCACTATATCCCGGAATAAGAAATTCACTAAAGACGCTCCGGCGGAAGCAGAGAACCTGGCAAATATTGGTGATATAGAGCTGAAACACTCGGCTTCGTTTGAATCATTGCAGGCAGATGCTTTTGGTAATATCAACAGGAACAGCACTACTATTATATTTATTGATGCTATAGAGCCGAAGTCTTCTTTGCTTACTCCGGGCGGAAGATTACGTTTTCCTGATACGATTGAAGTGCAGTATACCATCACGCCAAATTTCAAACCAGGGCATGGGCAACCGGCAGGTATACAGCCTGAACTGATCCTATTGCCTTCTACCGTTATTCCATCACAGGTACCTAAAATTGCGAGTGTAGGTTTGGCATTTTCTCCATATATCAAGGCCGAAAAGTACCAATCTACCGAGGCAAGGCAAAGATATTTATGGGTAGAGCTGGAAGAGCCGGTTGAAGATCCTGCCGATACGTTGTTTTGCAGGGTGCTGCATTACGCGCCGGATCAATTAATAGGCAACAATAAGCAGTTTGCTGAGCTGCTGCGCGAAACAGAAGAAAACCCGCCATTGCCCATTGATCCGGAATATATACGGATGATCACCCCAGGGCAAACAGATGATATGGCCGGGCTGAGCGCCATGCAGCCTATGGAAAAATCAAGCGATGATGACGATATTCACTACCTGTTGCCATTACCGCCGGGTCTTCATCCTGAAAGTCCTGAATTATTCGGGTTCTTTACTTACGAGTTCCGCATTGGTCATGGCCACTGGAGCAATAGCGAAGAAGAAAAAGAAAACCTGTGGAGTACCGCCCGGGGAAGATTTGGAAGGCCATTAGTAATTGCCGGGATGCAGCATCCGGCACCAACGCTGTTGTGCAATGTAAATCGCGATACAGATAAATTATATGTAAACGCGCCCTACGCGAAAGCGGTATGGAAAGGAAAGAATGTTACCAGTGATCCGCCGCGTACGCAACTGCATTGTGTATTGTATGCGCAGGTAAAGCAGGCCGATGGCACAACATACCGCAATATTCTTTTAGATGAAAAGCTGATGGCATTGGTAAAGCCTCAGCAGCCGGATGTGCAGGCGCCTGCCGGAACAGGTTTATTAAATAATGCGATGCTTGCTGACATGGTGCATACATCCGCTATATGGAGTGTAGGCCGCACCGATGAAGCAGCACGGGCGAATGTTATTCTCAGCAACCTCACGCTCATGAACGAGGTAAGCCGTTTGGATATAGACAAAGCTTTTGAACCAAAGCTAACCAAAGCCATGCGCGATTACAAAGCAGGTAAAGCCGTGAAGATAGACAGGGCAATGGCCACAAACATTTTGCATGCTTTTGAAAACCTGAAAGATGCGGGCAAAGCAGCGCCGGCACCCAAAGCCGCGAAATTCACAGAAGCAAGCCTGCTGGCAGGCGCTGTTAAAGCGATATACAAAGACCAGCCTAAAACGGCCGCTGCCATGTGGACCAATAAGGAGATCGCTGTGCTGTTACAACAATTAGGGCTACCCGAAGACGCCCCATTAAGTGTACTTGTAGTAGAAGTGTTTGGAAATATTACCAGCATATTCGATCATTTTTTACCGCTGTCGGATGAAAGGCTGGCGGCTGCATCTTCTCAACGGGCTACAAAAGACATGGCCGCTACGTTGCTGGATCGCAGGAACAGGAGCGGGCGGGCATTGGGTGATGAGCTGGGCAACTACCGCATCTTACGCACATCGCCGCTTACCGAAGTGCCTTTTGTATGCTGCCCCACCTGCGGGTAGACCTTGCAGGTTTGGCAGGTTAGCGTATCAGTTTCACCAATCCGTATACTGCTATCATTCCAATAGACAGTACGCTAAGC
>CAYVEI010000203.1:0-3474 GCA_964450515.1 uncultured Terrimonas sp.
ATATTATATTGTGAAGAAATAAATTAAGCAGCTTACAATAATGGATCCCGTATACCTGCTGCGTGCAGAAAATATATCAAAATCTTTTCCCGGTGTGAAGGCGCTGGATAATGTGCAACTGCATGTTGAAAAAGGTAAAGTGCATGCGGTAATGGGAGAAAATGGTGCAGGAAAATCTACCTTGATGAAAATCCTGATCGGCATGTATGCACCCGATGCGGGGCAAATTATTTACAAGGGAAAACCCATCACTTTTAAATCGGTGCATGATGCCCT
This sequence comes from uncultured Terrimonas sp., assembly GCA_964450515.1. Lineage (GTDB taxonomy): Bacteria > Bacteroidota > Bacteroidia > Chitinophagales > Chitinophagaceae > Agriterribacter. The sequence continues at coordinate 277 of CAYVEI010000203.1, forward strand.
GAAAACCGGTTTTTCCATGATCCACCAGGAGTTGCTGCCTTTCCCGGAGCTGAGCGTGGCAGAAAATATTTTTATGGGAAATGAGCCCACCACGGCTATTCCGGGGTGGATTAACCGTAAAAAGAGGAATAAGGATGCACAGTTGCTTCTTGATCAATTAGGATTGCGGATAAATGTTAACCGGCGCATGAAAACCCTCAGCATAGCTGAAATGCAGATGGTTGAAATTGCCAAAGCACTGTCCAATAAAGCGGAAGTGATCATTATGGATGAGCCCACTTCGGCATTGTCCGACAGGGAAACCGCCATGCTGTTTGATATTATCCGCGACCTGAAACAACAGGGCATTGCTGTTATTTACATTTCACATAAAATGGATGAGATATCGAAGATCGCCGATACCATATCGGTTATGCGTGATGGTAAGTACATTGCTACGCACCCGGCAGGCGCAATAAACCACAAAGATTTGATCTCGCTGATAGTAGGAAGAGAATTGAATACCATTTTTGAAAAGAGAAATAGTATCCCGGGTGAGGTGGCTTTGTTGGTGAAGGGTTTAACCGGCGCTAAATTTAAGGATATTGATCTTTCTGTACGCTGTGGTGAGATACTGGGAATAGCTGGGTTGATGGGAGCAGGGCGAACAGAAATTGTAAACGCGATATTTGGCCTGGATAGAATATATAAGGGAACGATTGCTGTAAAGGGCAAGCCTGTTACCATTCGTTCACCAAAGGACGCTATACGTTATGGAATAGGACTGATTACTGAAGACCGTAAAAGCACCGGGCTTGTGTTGTCGGGAACGGTAAAACATAATATTACACTGGCTGCATTAAAAAGTTGCTGCAAGGGCCCGTTCATTGAGATGCAAAAAGAGCATAGTATTGCAGCGCAGCAAATTCAGCGGTTTGCTATTAAAACACCATCGGGGAACCAGGTCGTTAATTTTTTAAGCGGTGGTAACCAGCAAAAAATTGTGCTGGCAAAAGTATTGCTCAATGACCCGGATATTATTATTCTCGATGAACCCACAAGAGGTATTGACATTGGCGCTAAAGCAGAGATATACCGGCTGATGAACGAACTGGCAGCGAAAGGAAAAGCGATCATCATGATCTCATCCGAACTGCCGGAAATACTGGGCATGAGCGACAGGATAATAGTGGTGCATAACGGCAGCATAAAAGCCGAATTAACCGGCGCTGAAGCCACGCAGGAAAAGATCATGGAATATGCCATGATGTGAGTCAGGTAAATTGAGATTAATGCTTTCAAATATTCAAAAATGAACCTCGCGAAAATTAAATCATCATCCGGCTACTTCTCTAAGTACGGCATTTTCATAGCCCTTATAGCCATATGCATCATACTCTCTGTTGCCACGCCTTATTTTTTTACAGCGCAGAATATAATCATCGTATTGCGGCAGGTATCCATTAACGGTATACTGGCCATTGGCGTTACTTTTGTTATTATAGCCGGGGGCATTGATCTTTCCCTGGGCTCGGTACTGGCATTAACAGGGGTTGTTGCCGCCGGTTTTGCCCACCCCGGCACTTATGCCCTCGTTGTGCCGGTAATGCTGGGCATACTCACCGGGGTTGTTATCGGCGCCATTAACGGCTTAACCATTACGCTGGGAAAGGTGGCGCCGTTCATTGTTACATTGGGTATGATGACGATAGCAAGAGGGCTGGCATTGGTATGGAGCAACGGCCGGCCGGTTACGAACCTGTCGCCTGCTTTTAATTATATTGGTGGCGGCGATTTCCTGCATATTCCTGTGCCTATATTATTGTTTGTGCTGGTGATCATTGTTTCGGCTGTAATTTTAAACTATACGCGTATCGGCCGTTACATTTACGCGGTAGGCGGTAATGAAAATGCCGCAAGAGCTTCGGGTATACGGGTAAGCGGGGTGAAGCTGTTTGCTTATATGATGTGCAGCGGGCTGGCCGGACTGGCCGGCATTATCCTCGCTTCGCGCATAACCACGGGTCAGCCCAATGCGGGCATCGCGTATGAGCTGGATGCCATTGCAGCGGTAGTAATTGGCGGCACCAGCTTACTGGGCGGAAGGGGTAGCATTGCCGGAACGGTGATCGGCGTACTGATCATAGGTGTGATCAATAACGGGCTGGATTTATTAAATGTAACATCCTATTACCAGCAGATCATCAAAGGCATTATTATTATTGGCGCTGTGCTGCTCGACAGGAAGAATGCGCAATAGTTTTTCATTATATAAAGAATGTCTGACGCTATAAAGTTAGGTCGGGCTCTTTTCGCCAAAGGTGGGGTATGTTCCCTGGACGTTTTATAGTAAGTGAGTCAAATTGTAAAGAAGTGCTATAGATAACTCAAGAAGGCAGGATATATTGGGAGCAGGTAAGTCAAAGGCTGAAGCTACAGTAGCAATGAAGCTTAATCAATGCTCCTTCCCGAAAACGGGCCGTATTCGTTTTCGGGCGGCTTTTTTGGTTACTTTTTTTCCGCAAAAAAAGTAACATAAAAAAATGCATATCTTACCCATCTAAAAAAGTATACAATGCATAAACCAGGTACAGTATTATTTGTTATGGCCCTTGCAGGAATGGCATTGGCAGGATGTAACAGGGGTGGCAATAAAGATGGAGAAAAGGGCATCGTTATAGGCGCTTCCATGCTCAGCCTGCAGTCTGAATTTGTAGTGAATGTAAAAGATGCCATGGAAGCACGCGCCAAAGAAAAGAATGTTGAGCTGATCGTAAACGACGCGCAGCGTACGGCCGACAGGCAGGTACAGCAGGTAGAAACCTTCATCTCGCAAAAGGTAGACGCTATTATCCTTAATCCATGCGAAGTGGAAGCCAGCTCACCCGCCATTGAAAAAGCCAAAGCAGCAGGCATTCCCGTTATTAATGTAAATTCCGAAACGGCCGCTGCACCCGATGGATTTGTGGGCTCCCGCGATGAAGAAGCCGGCGAAATAGCCATGGAGCAAATCGCCAGGCTACTGAATGGAAAGGGCAACGTGGTAATGATAGAAGGCTATATGGGGCAGGCAGCGCAGATCAAAAGATCGGCCGGCGCAAAAACGGTTCTTGATAAATACCCCGGCATAAAGATCCTGGCGCAACAAACGGCGGATTGGGACAGGGCAAAGGGAATGAGCCTAATGGAAAACTGGATACAAAGCTATGGCGATAAGAT
>CAYVEI010000203.1:3574-7491 GCA_964450515.1 uncultured Terrimonas sp.
GGGCAAAGGGAATGAGCCTAATGGAAAACTGGATACAAAGCTATGGCGATAAGATCAATGCCGTATTTGCCCACAACGATGAAATGGGTATGGGGGCGTTGCAGGCATTGGAGCAGTCTAAGTTAAAGAACAAGGTTAAAGTGGTAAGCATTGATGCCATTGCCGATGCGTTGCAGGCGGTAAAGGATGGCAGATTAGATGCTACTGTTTACCAGGATGCGAAAGGGCAGGGTGCAGGCGCCATTGATATGGCTATACAGCTCATCAAAAAAGAACCGGTAGAAAAGAAAGATATCTTCATCCCGTTTCAGTTGGTAACGAAAGAAAATGTAGATGCTTTTTTGAAATAAAGTATACGATCGTAAAATACCCCTCATGCCTGAGTCAACCCCTTATAATATGCTGCTACATCGCCGTAATTTCCTCAGTATAGCTGCGCTTACGGGAGCAGGAATGGCTTTGAGTTCCCGTTTTGCATTTGCGGGAGAAGCCGTTAGTGACCGAAAGATCCGGATAGGCATTGTAGGCGGCAGGTTCGGCGCCGGCTTTTATTTTCATGAGCATCCCAACTGTATTGTTGAAGCGGTAAGCGATTTGCGTGCTGATCGAAGGGATGTGCTGGTAAAAACATACCATTGTAAAAAGACCTATGAATCGCTGGAGCAACTTTTACAGGATAAAAAAATTGATGCGGTATTCATTGCCACCGGAGCGCCCGATCATGCCCGTCATGTGCTGGCTGCACTGCATGCCGGCAAACATGTATTATGCGCCGTACCTGCGGCTATGACACTGGAAGAATGCGCCGCGCTGCACGATGCCGTAAAACGCACAGGACTTACTTATATGATGGCGGAAACCACGGTTTATCGCCAGAATACGATCTCTGTAAAAAAAATGTATCAGGAAGGAAAGTTTGGTAATATTTTTAGTGCTGCGGCAGAATACAATCACCCGGGGCTGGAAGTGCTTTTTTGGGAAGATGGCGCTGCAACCTGGCGGCATGGATTTCCGCCGATGCATTATCCTACCCACTGCACAGCTTTTTTAATTGCGGTAACCGGCGAGCGCCTTACAGAAGTGAGCGGCATGGGCTGGGGCGATGGCAGCCCCTTGCTTAAGGACAATCCTTACAACAATCCATTCTGGAATGAAACGGCTTTCTTTAAAACCAATAAGGGTAACCCTTTTAGGGTGGAAGTAAACTGGCGGGGTGCTTTAAGAGGCGTGGAACGCGGTGAATGGCGCGGTGATAAGATGAGCTTTTTCTCCGCGCTGCAGGAAGGGCAGGAGCACACGGTTGTTCATGCGGCAGATACGATAGGGCGAGATGATGCCGGCTTTCAGCACAAGGAAGCTACCGTAGAAACATATAAGCAACCCCAATGGTGGCAAACCGGTATGTTGCCCCACCCCCTGCGCCACAACAGCGGGCACGATGGCTCTCATACTTTTATTACCCATGAATTTATTGATGCATTGATCAGCAACCGCAGTCCCGAAGTAAACATACACGAGGCATTGGCCTATACGGCGCCGGGTATTGTTGCTCATCAGTCGGCGTTGAAAGGCGGGGAATGCATGAAAGTGCCGGGGTTTGATTAGGGGTGATAATAAAAACTGGCAATTCAATATTAAAGGCGTGGATGTGTGGGTTTTCCGCAAGTAAGTCAACAATATTGTTGCTGGTTTAGGAACAATTAATTGGTACCGAAAAAGAAAAACGGAGTTATAGTATTAAAGAGGAGAGCGCTAAAAGGTTATATTCACTACTATTCAGGTGATCAAAAAGGATTTAATATTTGGAAAAATTAGTTGTATGAGCGAATGCTCTAAAAAATAAAGCATTTCAAAACTGAGATCTAAAAAGAGATTATTTAATGATGGAAACCACCCAGGATTTAATTGAAAAACTGAATCTTACAGATGAATGTACAACTATTGAAGCCAAAAAGGCTGCCAATATTCATCGCTCTGTTTTGGAATCAGTTTGTGTTTTTGCAAATGAACCTGGTTTAGGCGGTGGAAATATCTTATTAGGTGTTGAAAGAGAAGGGCTTTCTTTGTTCCCCTCGTATGCTATTTGCGGTGTAGATAATCCGGATAAACTTCAATTAGATTTAAGTACTCAATGTGCGGATATGTTTAATCAGCCAATTCGTCCCGAAATAATAGTAGATAATATTGGAGGAAAGAATGTCATCAATGCGTTTATCCGGGAATTACCGTCCTCTCAAAAGCCTGTATACTTTAAATCCGAAGGGTTACCAAGAGGTGCATTTAGAAGAATTGGTTCGAGCGATCAGCGATGTACAGACGATGATTTGTTTATTTTTTATAATAAAGAAGATACGTTAGACAGTAGCATAATAAAGGACACCAGCCTTTACGACTTAAGTGAGGAGGCTGTACAGATCTACCGTAACCTGAGAAGCAAGGTTAATCCTTACGCGGAAGAATTACAGTATAGTGATACCGAATTATTACAATCCATAGGCTGTATAAAAAAGGATAACGGAAGCTGGCACCTTACCTACACTGGTTTATTAGTTTTTGGAAAGCGACAATCCCACCGGCGGCTAATCCCAATGGTACGGGTAGATTATGTCCGTGTGCCGGGCAATGAATGGGTGACTGATCCTGAGAACAGGTTTACTACTGTTGATATGCGAGGCCCATTGATTGAGTTGGTACAAAGAACTTTTAGTACTATTGCTGATGATTTACCCAAGGGGTTTCTGTTACCGGAGGGGGAAGTTCAGGCAGACAGTATAGGGTTGCCTTCCAGGGTATTGCGTGAAGCGATTGTTAATGCTTTCATTCACAGAACTTATAGAGAAAATCAACCTATCCAGGTTATTCGGTATGGTAACAGGTTAGAGATAAAAAACCCGGGGTTTTCGTTAAAACCTGAAGAACAACTGGGAGAACCGGGTTCCCGTAACAGAAACCCATTTATCGCTGCAATTTTTCATGAAACCAATTTAGCCGAAACCAAAGGAAGTGGTATTCGTATTATGCGTGCCTTAATGGAAAAAGCCAAACTTTTACCACCAACTTTTGAAAGTGATCATGGCAACAATCAGTTTACTACCCGTTTGTTGTTGCACCACTTTTTAAATGAAGAAGATATTAAATGGCTAATGCAATTTATTCGTTTTGAGTTGGAAGACAGCCAGAAACGTGCTCTAATATTTCTAAGGGAAGTGGGCGCCATAGATAATGCCACTCACCGTCAGTTAAACGGTTTGGATGTTATTCGGTCAAGTGTTGACTTACGGGGTCTAAGGGATAAAGATATTCTTCTTCAAAAAGGAAAAGGACGTTCTACCTATTATATTCCCAACCCAAATTTTCCGTTTTGGAATAAACAAACTGATAACCATTTATTTAGACTTAATGAGCACCCCCCAGAAGATTCAAGTGCACCAGTTGAGGATCCAAGTGCACCAGTTGAGGATCCAAGTGCACCAGTTAACCCGTCTTTAGTGCACCAGTTACCAGACGAACTACAAAAAAAAATAAAGAAATTGCCCCAAAGGATCTTAGATCCAACTTTGGTGGAAAATGTAATTTTAGACTTATGCAGATGGAAACCATTAAAATCCAGCGAATTGGTTGGAATTATAGGAAGAACGGAAAAATACCTGTTAAGAAATTTTATCACACCCCTTAGGGAAAGCGGTAAACTGGAATATACATATCCGGAAATGCCTAACCATCCTCAGCAGGCTTATAAAACAGTAAGAAATGACGAAAACAATTGAAACGAATTAGCATTTTCTTGCTATAAGCATACCTTAAAGTATTTTGTCAAGCTCTTCTATCATGACGGGGCGCGGGGTTTGAGGAAAATTTTTCTTATCGCATTATATTCCGCTTTGATGGTCATAATGCTTATGACCTTGATTATATAG
>CAYVEI010000204.1:0-7471 GCA_964450515.1 uncultured Terrimonas sp.
GTTAGCGGTCATTGATAGCAACTAACTTAAAACTTAACAAGTTCTTAAATTAACCTAAATTTAAAAATGATTGATTTGATATATTTAACAGGAATAATTCTATCACTATTTCTTTCTTTAGTATTAATAAGTAAGAAAAACAAAACGTTATCAAATTGGGTTTTATTTGCCTGGCTTTTGGTAATTGCATTAAACCTAACACTAATTTATTTACAAACTGATGAAAAAAAATACATTTATGCTTCATTATTAGGCTGGGCGTTCCCATTTCCATTTCTACATTGGCCTTTTTTATATTTGTATGTTTCAACATTGACTTCAAAGAAAGAATCTATCCCTAAATTATTATGGCTACATTTTATACCTTTTTTTCTATCGATTATTTTGTTTTCAAGGTTCCTGTTTTTGCCGGCAATCTCAAAAATTAATATCTACGAAAATGATGGCAAAGGTTATGAAACTGAATTGATAATTAATTTGACCGCCATCGTATTATCTGCACTCATTTACACAACATTGTCGATTATTAAATTACGCAAATACAAAATTTTGATTAGAAACGAATTTTCCTATTTGGAAAAAATTAATTTGAATTGGCTATCCTATCTTATTGAAGGAATGACTATCATATTTTTTGCTGTTATATTCGTAGGAAACGATAAAATTATTTATTTGCTTGTGGTTGGGTTTGTTTTTTTTATTGGGTATTTCGGAATAAAGCAAGTAGGAATATTTACAGAAAACATACCTGATTCAATTACTGAAGAAAATAAAATCCCTTTAGAATGTACATTCAATTTTGTATCAAAAATCAATACTGAACAATCACCAATATCAGATGGAGATATTGAAGTTAAGGGGCTTAAATATTTGAAATCAACATTAAATGATGAAACTGCGTTAGGAATATACAATGACTTGAATAAAATAATGCTGACGGAAAAATTGTATCGAAATGCAGAATTGAGATTAGACGATTTGGCAGGAGCACTAAATGTTTTGCCCAATCATTTATCGCAAGTTATCAATTCTATTGAAAATAAAAATTTTTACGATTACATCAACCAACTCCGAATTGACGACTTTATAAAATTGATTTCAATTCCTGAAAATCAAAAATTTACTTTACTCTCATTAGCTTTTGAATGTGGATTCAATTCTAAAACTTCCTTCAATCGAAATTTTAAAAAAGTAACTGGATTAACTCCTTCTCAATATTTAAAACAAGAAAACATAATAACGACCATCTAAAGTCGTTTCAACTTACCCTATTTGAAGTACCAAGTATACAAATTCCTTACTTCTACTATGTCTTTAAGGGTTCACACTTATTTAAAAAAATGAGTGCCAACTTATCTATCGGGGCGATTTCTCTTTTTGCAACTGCTTTCTTTGCAGAAATTTTTAAAACTAATTTTAATAAAAATGAAATCACTGAAGACATCTCTTTTCATCGGGTTAATCGTGCTAATTGCAACTTCTTGCAACAAATCAGACTCAGACACTGATAATAATTATCCCAAACAAGTTAACATTACTTATAGAGTTAGCAGTACAACAACCAGCAGTTTAGTGTCAATTACATACGATAACGAAACTGGTGGACAAACAACAGTTGATAATCCAGCACTAACATTTACAAAGACCATCACAAAAACAGTAAGCAGATACAATATTATAACCCTTGGATATTTTGTCAATCCGGCTCAATCTGTAAAGTTGGAGATATTGATTGATAATGAGGTCGTGAAAACACAAGTTCAAACTTCACCTAACGCTGCAATATCGTATACTTTTCAATAACAAAGAAAGCCGAGTTTAATATTAAAACGAAAAAACACATAACATGAAAAACTCATTCAAAATTTATTTAACTTTTATCATTCTTTCTCTGTTCTCTTTTTCATGTACGAAAGAGAGATATATAGATGAGCAGGGAAACTTAGTACCCAAAACGGTTGACCAAGATGCTACACTACCTTCAATTTCCGTAAATGGAGCGTTGTTACATTCTGAAGCTTTTGGTCCGGAGGACAGTACACTAATTATATGTATTCATGGCGGTCCAGGTGGGGATTACAGATATATGCTCAATTGCAAAACTCTTGCATCTAAGGGCTATAGGGTTGTTTTTTACGACCAGCGGGGTGCAGGACTTTCTCAACGATTCCCGAAAAGTTGGTATAAATCCCAAGGCAGCGATGCCCTTAATAAAATATTTTATGATGAATTAAACGGCGTGATATCCCATTACAAAACATTTTCTTCACAAAAAGTAATTTTGTTAGGACAGTCCTGGGGAGCCATGTTAGCAACAGCTTACACAGGAAAATACCCTAATGAGATAGACGGACTTATTGTAGCTGAGCCGGGTGGTTTAAAATGGGACGATGTGGTCGACTATGTTTCTGAATCGCAGTCGTTCAAGTTATGGAGCGAAACCTTAAATGATGCTACATATATCGACCAGTTTATGACGGGTAAAGAAGACCAGCACGAAATCTTAGATTATAAAGCCGGCTTGATTGGTAATACAAATGCAATTGTCGGAGATTTTGGTTCTGATTTAGGTAATAATGCACCTATTTACGTTGCATCTCGAAGTGGTGCTGTTGTTAATGCAGTATCGTATGAGTTGGGGCAAGATACTAAACCTGATTTCTCGGTCGGTATCAATCAGTTTTCAAAAAAAGTATTATTTATCTACAGTAGCAATAACAAAGCATATCCAGACAGTTGGGCAATAAAAATTTCATCAGCTTACCAAGTCAAAGAAATTTTTAAAGCACAGGGAGTAGGGCATTCGGGAATGTTAGACCAGTTTGATTTCTGGACAACAACTATGGAACCTAAAATAATCTCTTATATACAATCATTATAACACACAAATGAAAACAATTACACTTAAATCAATTATTATAATTGCTGTTTTCTTATTTTTTCAAAATAAAATAACCGCGCAGGTTATTAATTGGGAAAACGTTTCTGAACAAAATAAACATCTGTTACATGCTAATGCAGGAGCGGAATATGGTATAACGGTAGGCTTGGGTTATCATTACCAAATTCCTGTTAAAAAATTTCCATTATGGATTGGGGGTGAATTCTCAATACCGGCGGGAAACGAGTTGGTAGATGATTTTAAGATGAGGTTAGGTGCACAAGTCAGGATAATTACCTTTAATTATTTTCAATTTTCAGCAAAGGTTCAGGGTATCACAAGACGTTACCACAACCAGTCGGTTACTCTTTTCAATTTTGGAAGTGATTTTGCCGGAACGCTGGGCTATTACAGGAAACATTGGTTTTTGGGGGCTGAAGCAGGCTTTGATAAAGCCATTGTTACGCATTTTAAACACAGTGATTGGTACAGAAGAAATATTTACGACAATGTTCAGGATGGCTGGTATGAACCTGCAACTGGAGGCAATTTTTATTATGGGTTGCAGGGTGGCTATTCAATGAAAAAAATGGATATTACGCTTAAAGCAGGAAAGGTTTTAATGCAGGATTTTGAATCACAGCCATTGCTTCCTTTTTATGGGCAATTTGGGGTAAACTTTAGATTATGAAATGAAAGACGAACTAACCTTATAAAATTCCTATTTATGAACACAGAGAAAATATTTACTAACACATTTCTGTTAAGATTTGGAGTAGCGATAATTTTCCTTTCCCATAGCTTACACGGTATTTTTACAGGCAATGATGTAAACGACTTTGGCAATCTGTTTTTAAACAAAATTGGGTTCGCCCCATTTGGGATTTTCATAGCATGGGGCGTCGTAATTAGTCAGACAATTACTTCGTTATTATTAATTACAAATAAAGCCGTGAAAATTTCATGTATCATAAACATCATTATCCTTATTTTTGGCATAATAACAGTTCATTTTGAGGAAGGCTGGTATGTCGTGGGGGCTGGTAGAAATGGCATGGAGTTTAACTTCATTTTAATTGTTGTGCTCTTTACAATATTCATATTAAATAAAAAGACTGAAGTACAAACAATAAAATGATAACTATAACACAAATAATGTATTTAAACTTTGATTAAACAAAGAACAGTTATGACAGAACAAAATAAAACATCAAGAATTGCAGGACTTATCTATTTAGGTGTTGTGCTAACTGGAATATATAGTTTAATGTACGTCCCTTCCAAACTCATTAATTATGACAATGCTTCAATAACTTTTCAGAATATAACTAACTCAGAATCTTTATTTAGACTTGGTATTGTAAGTGGATTTCTTTGTTATACTTTCTTTCTCTTTTTGCCTATTGTTCTATACAAGTTACTAAGGCAAGTAAATAAAAATATAGCGAAATTGATGGTTCTATTAGCAGTTATTAGTGTTCCAATGTACTTTATAAACGTTCAAAACGAATTTACGGCGCTTTCTCTGATTAAAAACCCAAATTATCTCAAAGTTTTTTCTGCTGAACAAATACAAGCACAGATTTTATTTTACATAGACCAATATGACGATGGAATGAGACTTATTCACGTTTTTTCAGGACTTTGGTTGTTCCCTTTTGGTTACTTAGTTTTTAAATCAAACTTTCTACCCAAATTTTTAGGCGTACTTTTAATGATTGGTTGTTTCGGATATTTAATAAACTTTCTTGGTAATGCTTTAATGCCTAATTATTCAGAACTCGGCATCGCTTCATACATAAGTTTACCAGCAAGCATTGGGGAAATTGGTACTTGTTTATGGCTTTTAATTATAGGAGCAAAAGATAGATTTAAAACTAAATTACAATGAAATTAGAAGAATACAAGGTAAATAGAAGAATTAAACTTTCTGCCTTATGGACTGCGGTAATGTTTTGTTACATTTATGGCGATTATTTTGAGCTATACGTTCCTCAAAAAGTGGATGGCCTTTTGAACGGACAAAATATGTTAAACACACCAATAAAATTATTTATAGCAACAGTTATTTTAACAATTCCGGCTTTGATGATTTTTCTGTCATTGATGCTTTCACCTAAATTGACAAAGTGGCTAAACTTTGGAATTGGAATATTTTTCACGATATTCACTTTGTTAGTTGGAATTTCTTCACTTTCTGAGTGGAGAATGTTTTATGTTTTTTTGTCACTCATAGAAAGTGTAATCACTTTGATAATTGTTATACAGGCTTGGAAATGGAATAAACTAATAACTTGACAAAACAACGAACCGCTAACAAGGGTTTGGCGTAGGCGGGTGAAGTGCTTCGTATCAACGGCAGTGCTGTAATGTCGTCACTACGCCAAACCCCGAACCGTTACCGGCAAGTGTATGACGACACTGCAACCATGAAACGGACGACCAAAAATTGAACAGAAACACAAGGGCAAACCATTTTGACAGGTGACCAACATACAGACCATATTTCAAGCGGACAACAAATAAGCCGACACTCATTGCCGACCCTTCTGTATTTTTTATTTTCCCCACCGCACATTTTTATTCAATTTTCCCGGCACACAACGGCACATTTGCAAACCGCACCAGGCCCACCCACCACCCAAAGTTTGCAAAAGAGCTGTTTTTCCAATCTTGACAATGCTAATTTTTGGCAATTTATCAATACCGTTACGACAAACAAACAATAGATGATTTTGTTGATGAAAAAGATGAAGTAGCTTTTGAAGCAGAAATTCAATATCGTTTGAAAGAATACAATTTCATTTTAGAACACCCGAATTACAAAGAAGAACAAAACAGTAATCTCACATACGAAAATCAGGAAATAGATACGCTTTCAGGATTTGGAATTTCAACGCTGATAAAAGTAAAACGCTTAAAACTCACTACAGTTCAAACTGCATTTACAAGACAAGAGCCGTTTGATAAAGATTTGTTTATTCGTGAAGGCGATAATCAAACGCCAGTTAAAATCAAATACACATCATCACAAGCAGTAAATACCAATTACCTTTTAGCGACTGAAAGTTTTGGTGAGGGAATTTTTATTGACCTTGACAAAACAAAAATTGATGAATGGTTTTACAAACATTACAACGAAACATCTGAATTTAAACAACGTATTGATATTTTGCAGGACAGAATTTCGCAATCTGAAATCATACATACAGAAAAATAAATTCACGGACAATAAACATTTAGCCAAGTTTATTTTGGTTCACACACTTTCCCATTTGCTTGTAAAAGAATTGGAATTTCTTTGCGGTTATGCAGCAACTTCGTTGAATGAAAGATTGTTTATTGATAGTGAAAATATGCAGGGACTTTTGCTTTACACCGTTGCAGGTTCAGAAGGCAGTTATGGCGGGATAATTACCCAAGCAAACCCGACATCTTTCAAAAAGATTTTAGAATCAGCATTGTTCAGAAGTAACGATTGTGCTTCTGACCCTGTTTGCTATCATTCAGACGGACAGGGAATTGGCGGAATGAATTTAGCGGCTTGCTATTCTTGTTCGCTCTTACCCGAAACATCTTGCGAAGAGTTCAACAGCTTTTTAGACAGGGCTTTGCTAATTGATAAGGATTTTGGCTTTTTCAAGAGTTAGTAAGTTTGAGAACGTCTCTTGTTTTGTCGCAAATATTTACTAAATTTGCGACAAGATTAAAGCGTAAAAATGTCCAAAAGTATTGAAATACAGGTGTTAGACAAGATAAAGCGAAGCCCAAGGGGTACGCTTTTCTTTGTGGACAGTTTTGCTGCGATTGCCAACGCCAAAGCGGGAAACAAAGCATTGGAACGCTTGGTAAAATCGGGCGAATTGGAACGAGTTGCCACAGGCATTTATGTTCGTCCTGTAATTGATAATTACATCGGGAAAGTGTTGCCAGGCATTGAAGAAATTGCCATTGCTATTGCCAAACGAGACAGAGCTACGATTGTGCCGACAGGCAGTTACGCAATGTATAAATTGGGTTTGACTACACAAGTCCCTTTAAATATCGTTTACTACACCGATACTTCCGCACGGAAAATTAAAATCGGTAAACAGGCTATTACGTTTAAAAAAGCGAGTTCCAAAAATCTTTCGTTTGTTGGAGAAACAAGTATGTTGGCAATTCAGGCTTTGCGAACAATTGGCAAAGACCAAGCAACAGAAGAAGAAATAAAACAGATAAAGAAGATTTTGAAAAACGAAAATCCCAAGCATTTGCAACACGATTTATTGCTAGCACCTGTTTGGATTAGAAAATTGATTACGGCTAATGAATGAATTTACACATTTACAAGAATGGTTTCAGTTGCCCGATGAAACCAAAATCAGGCTGTTTGCAGAAACAAGCCGACAAATCGGTTAGCCTTCTTCATCAGCCGCAGAAAAAGATTGGTGGGTGGTGCAAACTTTGGCTGTTATCTTTTCAATGGATTGTGCAAACGCTTTGATTTTTAAAGGCGGAACTTCGTTGAGTAAAGGTTGGAATGTGATACAACGCTTTTCTTATCCAAAGTAAATCGTTATCCCAAGTAGCTTCTCCATCTCTCCCATA
>CAYVEI010000205.1:0-7309 GCA_964450515.1 uncultured Terrimonas sp.
ATGGAATCTATGATATTACTCTTACCACAGCCGTTTGGCCCGATAATGCCTGTAATTCCCTGGTCGAAATTGATCGTGGTTTTGTCGGCAAAACTCTTAAAACCCTTGATTTCTAAACTCTTTAAACGCACAGTTCAATATTTTTTGTGGAATGGGCAAAAATAGCTGAATCAAAACGAAAATTAGTGCAGGCAATTTTATCAAACCCCATTATTATTAACGAATTATACACAAGAACCCGGCCCATATTGAAACTATGCACAATATGTGGAGAATTGCCAGTGGGATGCAATATCGGGGAAAAGAATGATGTGGCTGATAAATGATAATTAGATGCTGGCTGCCGGAGGTTAAAACATCTTTGCCAGTTTTAAGATTTCTTCGCCCATGATGGTATTGCTATTAGCTCAGAATATATTAGCTACACTAACAATATTTACGATTACTACTGTTTTACCATTCAATCAATGCCGCACTCACGCCAATAGTCGTCTGGCGGTGATTATAATCTATCAGGGTTTCGCCATAGCCATCCGCCACTTGCAGGTTCATTTTAAAATTACCCACTACCGTAAAAGTCCAGTCGAATTGTATACGCCCCCTGTTTTTACTTCCCGTGCGAAGAGAGTGACTACCACTCAATGTGAACTGATGGCGCTTTAAATTATAAATAACAATTGCTTCACCACGGCCTGTAAAATCGGCTATGGCAGGGTTCTCATCTTCCTCATCCGGCAACCGGTACCACGGGCGGAGGTAAACATTCCAATTGCCCTT
This sequence comes from uncultured Terrimonas sp., assembly GCA_964450515.1. GTDB lineage: Bacteria > Bacteroidota > Bacteroidia > Chitinophagales > Chitinophagaceae > Agriterribacter. The sequence continues at coordinate 778 of CAYVEI010000205.1, forward strand.
TTCAAATCCGGCTTGCAAAATGATGCGGTTCCAGCTACGGGAAAGGGGAAGCGTTCTTCCGTTGCTCTGGTGGTTAAAAGCAATGCCGAGCATGCGTGTTTTAAACCCGAGCAGGTTAAAGTTGGTAGCGAAATTTAATATTACCTCAGGTTCGTAATTGGTTTCACGGAAGGGCCGCGACAGTTTTTCATAATACAACTGCCAGTGAGATTTTTGTGAGTAAGCTATCCAGAGATCGCCGTGATCGGCAAAAATGCCCTGCCATATTTTGGTTTTAAAACTCAACTGAAATTTTGCTTCATAATTTCCATAATCCAGAGGAAAAGGCAATGAATAGGCCGGATTTTCGCTGGTGGGTTGATTATTTGGATTGTTTGACCATCTGCCGGCCGTAATATACACCGGTTTATATGGAGTAATTAAAAATGTTCCTTTTCTGGTAGCGGAGTCGAGTTCCCACCTTTCCGACATGCTTCTGCTTTTGGTAGCACCCGTAAACAATTTATTCTGTGCCCGCAAAATGGGGGCAAACAATAAAGAAATGGATAGTGCAACACAGTATCTGATAACTATTGGTAATGTCATAGCAGCTTCTGATTATTTGTATAATCTAAACGTATAAATAGCAGGATGCCTGTAGTGTTATTATTTAAAATAAACGGCTTCAAACCGGGCGAGCGGAGCCATCCGGGCTTTATTGAGAACGAGTTGTTTGCCATTCAGGTGTAGACGCCGTTGGCTTTCCCATTAATTCTATTAACCGCCAATAGGTTTCCTGCAATGTGGCATCTTCATAGGTTAGCAAATGCTGATCAGTTTAGTACTTTACTTTTAGTAGGACAGCTATAGTTATTTATTTAAAAAGATTGGATAAAAAACCACCTACACCCGAAAGTCCTTTTCCACCGGTAAGGCTGCCAACAAGGGAACCAATATTACCCAGGCCTCCCAATCCGGCGTTGCTGGTGGCGCCTCCCTTGTTCAAACCCTTAGAAACGAGGTTGCCAATGATCATAGGCCCTACAAAACTCAGCAACCCTTTTGCAAGTCCGCCCGCGTTGATACCGGAACTTTTTAATTTATCGCCAATGCCCAGGCTGTCTAACAAACCATTGCCCCCCAATGACCCGGTTGAGGCAAAAACTTCTGCAGGTTGTTGGGCAGACTGGCCCACATATTCGCTCAGCGCCTGTAATTGTTCAGCATTAATACCAAGATATTGAGCAACGGTAGCAATCTGCTCTTTTTCTTCGGATGCAAGGTTGTTGTCGGATTCAGCAAAGGCAATAAGGTCGGCGACCAGTGAAAACCGCAGCTCATTTGATTTTAAAACATCAAGCGCTGCCTTCAGCGTGCTTCCGGTAGTGTCAAGTGCGGCCCGCAGTACGATGGCTTTTTCAGAGGCTGATAAGCCTGCATGATCGGCCAGGCCCGACAGGTAACTCAGTTCCGTTTCCGAGGCGCTGTTATCGGCAGCGGCTATGGAAGCAATGGCGGTTAAATAAGCAGTTTTTTCCGCAGCGGAACTGCCTGCAAGAATTTCATTACTCATGTGATTGTTTTAATTGTAAAATATTAATAAAGCATTTTTTTGCAACGGCTTTCTCATATTGATGATTGTAAGTGCGATTCAATTATGTACATGTTTACACTTAATGCAAGACATAGTCATACAAAACTTTTGGAAAATCTTCAGATATAATAACAGTATTTTACTACCTTATGGAGCGTTAGGAATGAGTTGCAAATTTATTAAGGATTGTTGCATACTTGCCTGTTACCTGCCCAATACATTGTTTCCTTTTTAAAAAAGAAACATACTGTCTGCCCTTAGAAAAGAGCAAGGACATAAACCAGTTTATTTTTGTATGACTTTAAAAACTGATTCAGCATTTTCGTTTATTGATTTTATTCATCTGGATGGTTTTTTGATAATCTTTAATTTAAATTAATATGAGAAAAATTATTCTTCTCTTATCAATTATAGCTGTGCTGCAGTTTAAGGCTGAAGCACAGCATGGTGGTAACTACATTTCATTTCAAACGTTTTATGATCAGCTTAGTCCTTATGGTATTTGGGCGTATTATCCCGAGTATGGAGGGTATGTTTGGGCGCCTAATGCCGGAAGGCATTTTAAACCCTATGGCACTAACGGAAGGTGGGTATACACCCATTATGGCTGGACATGGATATCCAATTATCGTTGGGGATGGGCGCCTTTTCATTATGGTCGCTGGTTTTATGATGATTGGCGGGGCTGGCTATGGTTACCCGGTTATGATTGGGCCCCTGCATGGGTGGCCTGGGGATCGCAGGGCGGCAATTATGGATGGGCGCCGTTAGGTCCCAATATCACTATTAATATCAATTTTGGGTGGAGGCCTCCTTCTCAAATGTGGTGGACTTTTGTTCCCCGCAATCGTTTTGGAAGCAATAACTGGCAGCAACACACGGTAAGAAATAATACAACAGTTGTTAATAATAACATCACTATTATTAATAATGTATATAACGGCCGGCAGGGATCAGAGAGGGTTTCTTCTCCCTGGATGCGTGGCCCCGAAGTGGGCCAGGTAGAGCGGGAAACCAGAACAAGGATCAGACCTATGGAAATTGTCAATTCTTCCCAACCGGATGCAGGCCGCGTGAGCAATAATAAAATAGCGATTTATCGTCCACCTGTAGATAAAAGGCCCGAAGCGCGTCCGGGTAAAATAGAAACCTTTGACAAATTGCGACCTGTTTCAAAATTGCCGGAGAAAGAACCAGAGAACAATTTTGTAAGACCTGTTGCCCCCCGGCCAAGACCCACACAGCCGGGTACAAGGCCGATTAATCCAACGCCATCGCCCAAACCTGCACCCAATCCCCGGCCCACCTCACCAGTTACCCGGCCTGTTGTTAATCCCCAACCCGCACCAAAGCCAGTTACGCGGCCGGAAACAAAAAAGCCGGTTGATAAAGCAGGCTCAAGGCCAGCGCCAAAGCCAACACCTGTTCCCCGCAAAGCAGGAGAATGAATCAAAGTAGTAGCTATTTAACGCGGGGCAGTCTTAAAAACAAAAGACGACTCCATTATAAATTAAAATACAAATGAAAAAATTAAGATTACTGATAATCATGAGTACAACTGCAATGATGGCAGCATGTAACAATGAGCCAAAGCAATCCACCGAAATATCCACAACGGCGGATACACCAAAAGCGATAGAAAACAAAATAATGATACCTGCATCATCCTGTTATACCGCTGTACGCGGGAAGGATACTTTTAAATTAAAAGTGGAAGTATTTCCCAATGTGGTTACCGGAAAGCTTTTGTATGATTTTAATGAAAAAGACAGTAACAATGGAGAGTTTGATGGGCTGCTTCGTGGCGATACACTGCTGGCAGATTATAAATTTATGTCGGAAGGGAAATTATCAGCAAGGCAGGTTATCTTTTTATTAAAGGATAGCACGGCCACCGAAGGTTACGGAGATATGGAAGAGAAGGAAGGAAAGATGGTATTTAAAAATGTTAAGGATGTAACATTTGGAAGAGGGCTGGTACTTAAAAAAGCTGAGTGCGGCGAATATTAACATTTTGCTGAAAAGAACTATTCCTGGCGGCATCCTGGCATTGCTATAAATGCCACTATCCCCATTTATGTAATCCGGAAGAATAAATCATCTTTCAATTTCAAGCTATAAAAAATGAAAAATATCTCCGTTTCGTTACTCATTATTTGCATCATTATGACAGGTTGCAACAGTTCAAAAAAAATTTCTGTAACACTCGGTGGCAGCGAAATGCTTTTTGCCAGCCAATGGTATTTGGCCGGGTTAAATGGCAGCGCTGTTAATTCCGGCAAAGCACATTTATTATTTTATCCGGGCCAGGTGAGCCGGGTATCGGGCAATGCAGGGTGCAACAATCTGAATGGCACATTCGAGTTATCCGGTGTAAACTTTATTAAATTTTCCCCATTAGCCACCACCCGCATGGCCTGCGAACCCGGAATCAGGGAATCAGAATTTACCGAAGCATTGGGCAAAGTGAATAACTGGAGCATCATAAACAATCAATTGCTGCTGAACAATGGAAAAATACTACTGGCCAAACTGAATGCAGTGCCGGCGGAAGCTTCAAAGCTGGATGGCACATGGGAACTTAATCTTATCTCCGGTTCCAGGATTGCTTTTGATGGTTTGTATCCCGATAAGAAGCCACAGATTACTTTCAATTTAGCCGCTAACGAAGTAGGCGGCAATACCAGTTGCAATGGTTTTAGCAGCAAAATTACGCTGAAAGGAAATAATATATCCATTGCTGAACCTTTTGCAAAGACCATGATATTTTGCGAAGGTGAAGGCGAAAGCAGTTTTTTGAATATGCTTAAAAAAGTAAACAGGTATACCGTTACAGATGGCAATTCACTTACTTTTACAATCGGTGATGTGGCTGTAATGCGGTTTGCAAAAAAATAATGCGGGTACCCTTTCATCATTATTCAGCATTAAAGTTTTTTTATGAACTGTAGCACGGGAATGCTTTTTGTTTGCACTTTATGGATAGGATGTGTACAGCCCTCAAAAAAAATTAGCACCCCCAACAAAACTGACAGCCTTGTAATCAATAACACCGCTTCCCTTGCAACGGATACAGCCCCTGCTCCTGACAGGTTCAGCAAACAATTTGAACAGGGCACAGATTTTTTGGCCAGCGGTAATGAACCATTCTGGAGCCTCGAAATTGATTTTGATAAAACAATGCACTTTAAAATGGAGGGTGGATTAGAATTGATAACACCTGCTGTGGAAGGGGTGAAAGCAATGGATGCAAATGTAATTCGCTATCATGCCAGTACAGAAAAAGGCACATTAACTGTTCAGATACAAAAGCTGGAATGTATTAATGATATGTCTGGCGAAAAACTGGAATACAGTGTTACCATTAATACAAAAAGCAATACTGATAAAGATTACACTGCTTATAAAGGATGTGGCCGTTATCTTTCTGATTACCGGTTGCATAACATCTGGGTGCTGGACAGTATCAATAATAAGAAAATACTGGCAGCCGATTTTATGAAGGGAACTCCGATAGTGGAATTTAACTTAACGGAGAATAAAATTTTTGGGCATACCGGTTGTAATAATATAAACGGAACGATTGAAGTTATGGGAAACAAAATTCAAATCAGCAGGCTTGCAACCACACGTTTGGCTTGTAAGGATATGGATTTTGAAAACAACTACATTAACAGCCTGTCACGCAAAACCGTTCCTTATACCATAGAACCGGGCAAACTTCGTTTGCAGGTAAACGCCGATTCTGTTTTTACTTACCGTAAAGTTGACTGAAGCAGTCTAACAGGATAATAAAACTATGGTAAATTCACATATCACTGGCATTGAACGTTGAAGGTCGTTGTATTTTAGAAATGACTATTGCAAGGGTTCATTTTCATCAGGTATCGCTCTTTTTAAGAAAGATGATGGTGACAAGCCGGTTTGTTTTTTAATAGCTTTGAATAGCGTAATCCGGGAATTGAAGCCAGCCGCCCAACCAATGCCTTCAATGGTCATTTTCTCCCATTCCGGATTATCCCTGTTATCACCGATATAATTTACTCTGCACTGGTTCACATAATCATTAAAACGCTGGCCCCGGAGCTTATTGAAAAAAGCGGTGAGGTGATGCTGGGGTATCCCTGTTTCTGCTGACAGGTCTTTTAAAGAATAGCCATGTTTGAGGAATACCTTTCCTTTTAAAAAGCAATCCTCCACAATCTGCGTGTATTCCCGGAGGTAAGCTGTATCGGCGAAAATGTTTTCATTTATTATTGCTGTGTTTTCGTGGCCCCTCCTTTTAAGGCTGCCCTCTTTTTGAGGTAGGAAAAGTATCGCGCCATTTTTCACGGGATTGTTTCTTAGTCCTTGTTGATGCCGAACTTCTGCGGGGAGCTGTGGAGTGTTGGAGTGATCAGTATTCAGATTAGCCTGCACTGACGGAAATCCATAGAGTATCTGAGGCCGCATAAACAAATAGACCAACAGGCTGCTTAACAGGATCGCCTGCACAAATACGATGATAAAATAACGCAATTCTAATGGAGGATCCACCGCAAGCATGGTAAAGAAAAACGCGGGTATAATGATATGGTTTATAATAAAGGCGGAAATCCAGGAAAGGATTACCGGCCACCGCCCGATTTTATTCAGCGTGTAGAATCCTTTTTCCTTAGCCTTAATGAGTATGCGTATAGCGGCAACCATATAAAGCAGACCGATAATGTAAACGACAATACTGATAACACCTTCGGGAAGCCAGCCTTCATTGAGAAACGTTAATTCGGTTTGATTTGTGAAAAGCATTTGCAGGTAGCGCCGTTTTTCCCCGGTACCGGTTGCATAAAAAGGTATGAACTGTATCGCTATAGCTATTGCCGGCACAAGGTGCCAGAGATCGCTTCGTTTAAAACGTTGTTGCTCCAAAAAAAGAGCGCGGATATACAAATAAGCCAGGGGATAAATCAATAAATAAAA
>CAYVEI010000206.1:0-7188 GCA_964450515.1 uncultured Terrimonas sp.
ACTATTCCTTTCGTAAAAATCTCTTTATACACATACCTGGTATAGCAGGTGCTGCCGCTGCCCCGGCACGTGTCTCGCGCACGTTCAGCATACTGTTGTGAGCATGCTGCTGGATTCATGAGGTCGAATCACGGCGGAGGTATTAAAATATCACCCAATGCGGTATTGATTTCGTAAAGTCATGCGGGTAATTTCATGCTGAAGTTTAATAAACCACACTCAGTTGTTGTATTCATAAATTGAAAAAGTAATGAAGTGTTTATGGGTGTGTCTGCAACAAGTACATCATATTTAAAATATTTACACAATGAGCACAAACATCATCTCAGGAAAAGTGACCCACAGCGAATCCGGATTAGGAATTTTTAATTTACTTGTTGTTGTTATAGACCTGGATCCCAACACGCCTCCGGAAGATATATTGGATACAACCCCGTCCGAAGACCTCAAAAATAGCCCTGAAAGATTAGGCTCTGTTTTAACGGATTTTAACGGGAATTTTTCTCTCTCGTACGAGGATATTGAGTTTCAGACACAAAACCCCAAAGAAAAAAGGCCGGATATTTCCATACAAATCCTTGCGCCGGAAGATGCTTCCAGTGAAAAAGAGCCGGTTGTTTTGTATAAGACCGTTCGACCAAGACAAAACGCCGGCAGGCAGGAAGCTTTTATGATAAAAATTTCGAGTAAGCAGCTAATAGCAGCAGGCATAGGTATACCTGGAGTAGAAACTGTTAAGGATATTGACAAAGAAGTTGATGACGAAGTAAAAGAATATATTCAACGCAAAGAAAAGAGTATTAAGCTCCAAAACAGGATTGCTGAAGTTGACAAACCTGAGTTTTTAGAAACAATAGAAAAAAGAAAAGAAGGCAGAAAGGTAATCGTAGAACAATTGGCAAAAAAATTCGACCATATTAAGTTTGGAGGGGTCGTTGTAAAGGAGGGAGAGTCTATCGCTGACAAATCAAACGAGGTGGTTTCGGAAACTATATTGCGCGCCAATCAAACCATTACATCCGGTAAAGGGGTTCCTGTAAATCTTTATTTGATGCCATCAGACAGGCAAAGATTAAGCCATTATTTTTTGCCCGAAAATCTTTCGGCAGACGGAATGGCTATTATACCCGAATCGGAATTGGGTGATATACTTTTCCGGTCCAATAGCTCGGAAAATCCCGGTACATTATTAATTAAAAATAGTCCGCTTGTCAACTTTTGTACCCTGGATTCTTCTCCTGAACAGTGCGCAAAAATAAATACGGGAATCACAGTAAATGACCAGCCGGATGATGTTGAAGTCGTTAATGCCGAACCTGAAGAATCTGAATTGTCGGCATCTGATATTCCTAGGTATGTGGGGAAGCTGATCAATTCCCTACCCTCTCCGGATAGTGTTTTGAACCCTGACCTTGAAAACCGCAGAGCGGGGAATGAAGATATTGCCAATGCAGTTAACAATTTTTCATTAAACAAAGGCCCGGCTGATACTACTGCATTTTATGATTTTAATTACCTGAATATTGCTTTCGAGCATGTTTGGAAACAATTATTTGATGAGGAAATCATACAGGCAGCACAAAGAGTTAATGAGGGAATAGGAAATAGATTTGGAACCGGACCTGTTTTTGAGAATTTTATTCAGCCGGACACAATGGCTTTTCCAGGTGATACTGGTGTTAATTTGATACCGTCCGAAGTGGCAAAGCATTTTGACATTACACAAGAAGAGTATGATCTTTTACATTACAAAACGGAGCTGTTCTTAATTGCAAATGAACTAAGTTCAGCAATAAGAGATCCATCAAAAAACTATCTTGTTCAAAAATTAAGGGAACAAGGGGAACAAATCATTGACCGGATACGCCTCGATGATTACAGCAACCTTCATAAAACAATCAAAGATTTAAAAAAACGCCTCTCCGGAAAATATGAATTTACTGTATATGCTGCCGATAAAAATTTTCACTATGTAAACTTTGGCTTATTAAATACCTACCGGCAGCAATGGACGCCTTTAAATTATCAAACAGGCCGTCTTTTAAAAACAATGGCTTTATCCCCAAAAGAAGAAAGAAAGTTCTCCCTGAAGGTTACCAGAAATGAAAAGAAAACGATTAAAGAAGCAAAGAAAAATAGTTCTACCATTTCAAATGAGCAATCCAGTACTTCAAAAGTGGAATCAGAAATTGTAAAAAAAGCCCAGAACAAAACTAATTTCAGTCTTGCTACAGAAGGCGAATATGATGCCTGGATTTCTGAAGGAAAGGTAACGACAAATTTTGGCATGGAAGCTCAATCCGAATCTTCGCAAAACAGGAAAGACATGCAGGAATCGGTGCTGAAAGCCACGCAGGAATATAAGGACGAGTACAGTATGGAAGTGGGTTCGGAAGAAAGTTCTTCTTATGAATACAATGAGTCCGGAACGATTGTAAACCCTAACGATGAGCTCACCGTAACCTACCTGTTCTATGAACTGCAAAGAAGATATCGTTTATCAGAACAGTTGTACAGGGTGATGCCGGTAGTATTGGTAGCGCAGGAAGTGCCTACTCCCGACAAGATTACAGAGGCTTGGGTAATAGCCCAAGACTGGATCATTAACCGCAGCCTGCTTGATGACAGTTTCCGCTCTACACTACAATACATTTCCAATAAAAGCGTGGGAGATGATTTTGCCATACGGGAACTGCGAAAAAACCTGCGGCAGCAACGCAGTTTGGTGGAAACCTTAAGAATTGAGCTTTCTGTAGCCAGCGCTGAAGCGGCAAACCGCTATCAGGCATTGGAAGGAGCGATTGAAAACAGAGTAGGGATTGAGCAAGCTGAAAATACAGAAGGTTGGTTTTCAAATGTAAGTGAATTTTTTGGAGGTGATGACAGAGACCCTGAATCCGCCAAAGCCCGTGAACTGGCGGCGCAGGATGCTCACCGGTATGCTGTAGAAAAATCTGAAAAAGCGGGTGCTGCTTTAAGGCAGGAAATGAATAACCTGAATATGCTTACTAATGAGTATAACAAAACCATGCAATCGCACCTGGATAATGAAACCCGGATAAAACGATTGCTGGTGCATATCCGGAACAATATTTTATACTACATGCAGTGTATCTGGCAAATGGAACCGCCCGATCAGCGCTACCTGCGCCTGCACAATGTAAAAGTAGCCTCGCTTGAGCCGGGCACTATGCAGCATCCTGCCGATCCCTCTGTTACCAGTTCAAAATTTTACTTCGTTGACCCGGAAGTTTCTGAAGACATCTTCCGTGATTTCAGGGAAAAAGAGCTGAATGAAGACGGAAGCGTAAGAGCCTATACCGAAAAACACAAAGCGTTTGTGCAGGGAGTACTAAAGCCTCGGGAAGAAATGGCTGAACCCTTTAAACCTTTAGTACAGGTGGCGGACCTTGATAACCTGCTTGGCTTTAAAGGCAACTATATGATCTTTCCCCTGAAAGAACACAATGCCCTTACCGAGTTTATGGCTGCTCCTTATGTGGACAATGCTTTTGGCGCTATGGACCCTGATGAGCTGAGCAATGTAAGCCTTGATGAGTACAGCAGATATGTTTGCTGCCTGCATAAGAATTTAAGTGAAGAAGCCTTTAATGAAATAAAGCCCCAGTTGAAAAAGTGGCTCGAGCTATTATTGGCCGATCCGCTGAGGAACGGTGATGAAATTACGGTACCTACCAATTCGTTGTTTATTGAAGCACTGCCCGGGGCACATACCTTATTAGAAGACTTTAAACTAAGACACAGAAAATTAGATGTGTTTAAGGTGCAGGCTGAAGTACGCAAACTGGAACTGGAAAATATAAGGTATGCAGCGAGGTTATTGAATGAGGAAAGAGAGGACCCGGATGTGGATAAGAGGATTGAAGTGGTGGGAAATAATGGTGGAATAGTAAATCCGACGGAATAGTTCTTACCACAATATTGCAAAAACATAACTAAGTGGCTAAACAAGCAAAAGAGGAACTTGCATTAAGAAAACTAACAAGTTTTAATAAACTCTATACGTTTTTTAAAAACACTGATATGGGGAGTGATATTCATACATATCATTTCTATTTTGAAGATTTATTTAAAAAGAACATATTTAAAAATTTGGATGTTTATTTAGAAATTGTGCCAATTTTTATGCTAATAATAATTAAAACTCTTGTTTTTGAAAAAAGTCAAAAAAAATCTGACAAACAGTTAAAGGAAATATATGATGGACTTGTAAAAAATTTACCTGAAAATATTCCATGGAAAAAAGAATATGAAATTGAGATATTTAAAGTAATAAGCAGGGATACATGGTTTAAAGGAACAACACTTAATCGGAAAGCGATAAATAGAGACTTTGCATTAGCAAAAGCTAATGAAGAAGCAGAAAAGAAAAGTGCTGATGAAGCGAAGAGGCTTGCTGACGAAACCAATAAAGATCAACAACAATTGTTTTCATGTCTTAGTACTGACATATCTGTTAGAACCGAAGACAATGAAAGCAAGATACTTTTCTTGGCCTTGCAAGTAATGGAAGGTCAAATTGATAAAATAGTTTATGAGCGACTTATAAAAGATAAGTTTGACGAATTGGCAACACGCATCTCAAAACTTGAAAATCCAGGTTATAGCTGCACCGATGCTCTTATGGACTGTTTCTTACTTATTGTTGCCGCAGTACCAGTAGGGTTTGCTGGTGGGTATGTTGGTGGTGTATTAAGAAAATATATTGATAATAACCGTTCTAGTTTTCGGCAAGGAATTATTGACGCAGTGAAAGAAGCTACAAAAAAGAGTTTATCACTAATACCCAACTTTTATAAAGCTTATAAATCAACAATGGATCAATCTAAAACTTATTCTGTAAGTTATGATTTATTGAATACAATTAGTTTTACTTCCAAATACCATAAATGCCAGGTTTTGCATAGGAAGTACACAAAAGACAAAATTTCAACTCTTTCCAATCAAGTTCTCACTTTCAATGAACGATTAAAGGATTATAAAAATGAATTCATTGATTTATTATCGTATGATATTCATACAACATACCATGCTGCGGTACTAATTCCTGGTACTTTTTTATATTTCAAACCGCATGATAATCCTTTTATTTCATTTTCCAGTTTGGCTAAAATTGTAGAGAATATTAAAATAATTGAGACTGTGCAAAATAAATCGGAAGCCGAAAAGAATATTTTGAGAATTAAAAATAGAATTCAAGAATTTAAGATTTCCACAATGCAATACAATGGTAAAAATTTTGCACATTCATTTATTGATTTTGAAGAATTTAGTAATGTATATAGTACGTTTCAATATAGAAGCGAATTTATCAAGACTGTTTATAACGCCGAGTTAAATCATAAAAGTCAATTCGCAATATATATCAACATTGTCAGAGCAAAATCTGACAACTTGCTTTGTTGGGTTATTCAATCCAGTTATTGGGATATGCCCGGATCTGATGTCGTTAATAAATTCTGGTATATTGCTCATATTGGTGTTTTAAATGAGGCTTATGCTTTATCGTGGTTTCAAGGTGCATTTCCAAGTAAACAACCTTTGCAAATTGAGTTTTTAAAGGTGCTAGAAAAAGGAAATCTGGAAGAATTCAATATGGGAAGTGCAAAGCAAAAGTCTATTAGAGGTGTTTGGAAAAAGTTCACTACTATTTATGATGAGATTAAAGTAGTCTTTAATTAAACATTATTTCTTTGGTTTTTAGTTCAAGATTAATGTCCATATTAATATCAAGTTTTTGTTTTAAAATAATCATCAGTAAAACATGCACTTCCGCCTCAAAACCATCCGCAATAGGGATGAGAAGCTGGCGCAAGCCAACGAACTTTTGATAGGGCTTGTTGATCATTTTTACGACAAAGTAGCCAAAAGCAAAAGCCTTATGAGTTGTATAAATACGGAGGTGTTTTTCTGATAGATCACTTCCTAATCGTACGCTTAATAAAAACCGACAGTTTTAAATATTCCTCACCCCCAAATCATCATCACCCTCCAAACCCAGCTCTCCCACCGCCTCGAAAAGCTCTGGTGGGTGTTTAGTTGGTGCAGCAGTGTGCTGATCAGCATCACAGGCGCTGTGCTGGCTGCAAGTGCTTCGAAAATTTCCGGTTAACCACCCCGGGCAGGATATTGATTTCTGTCGTTGCAATTATTGTGACCATCTATGCAAGGGCTTGGATAGCAGAAAATATACGGGATGGACAGGATATTTGAAAAGAAGTTGCAATACCCACAGCTAAAATCCTTACGGCCGGATAAAGCCCGCTTCGGCTATAAAGCCGAAATAGTAATGCCGGAACGGTGGCACTTTCTGCACCTTGTGCAAGTTTGAAGTGAACCCTCTTTTATGCAGGCAATTGCGCCAGAGTCCACAAAGCATACCTAAAACAATACCATCATAAATTTTCATGAAATACATTTCAAAAAATAACCCATGCGCAACAAATTCACCACTGATTTTTTCAAACTTAGCACCAACCTCTCAACCAATGAGAAGATGAAGCTGATGAATGAGGTATTGATACAATTGATTGACCATTTTCACAGCAAAGCAGGCAAAAGTAAAAAACTGTACGAACTGTATAAATATAGTAGTATTGTATTAGCTGCCACTACCACCATTATAACAGCACTGCAGGTCATCTACCCTTTATCTTTTCCGCAATGGATATTACCGGTAGTGAGTGCCGGAGCGACAGTTGCTGTAGCCTTTTTAGGAGCATCGGGAGCGCAAAAAATAAGGACCAATTCAAGAACCACTCAACAACATTTTCAAACCGAACATTTCCTGTTTAACCAGCAGGCAGGCAGATATCACAATCTAAATAAAGAAGATGCCGTTAAGATATTTTCAGAGCGTATGGCGGATTTGTGGAATGAGGGCCACCATAAATGGGAACAGAATGTTGGCGATGATTAAATATCAGCCCACATGACGGGTGTGCGGCTTTGTTTAACCGCTGCCCCGGTGTCTGTCCCGCGCATCGCTCACATGCTGTTGTGATTTGCGGCACGAACTGGCGGAAAGGAAAGGGGAATAAATAAGCAGGGCTTAATACTTGTAACAGGGAAAGAACTTTATTGGCACGGCACCATAAACTATAAACTCTCCCCTATTTCCATTCCAGCGTATTGATCATATGCAGCATATCCTGCTGTAAAAAATCG
>CAYVEI010000207.1:0-7120 GCA_964450515.1 uncultured Terrimonas sp.
TTCCTGAAAATGCGTCCTGCAAAGAAGGGAAAAACACATAGACACAGTAGAAACACAGGAACACATAGAAAGAATAAGAAAAGCTATGTGCACCTATGCACCTATGATCCTATGTGTTAAAAAACAAGAGACCGGAAATCTATCTGCATGATGGAATTTGCGGTCTTGTCCTTTTTAATTTTATCTTTGACCGCCACCGGTTTCCCTTCATTTTAAACAACATACGAGATGAGATACTTTTTATTCACTGTATTATTATTTGCCGGTTACACTTCCGCAACCGCGCAGCACAAGAAATATGTTCAGCCCACCGATACCGCTGTGCTCAATAGCATTGCCCGCTGGCAGGATATGAAATTCGGCTTGTTTATGCATTGGGGAACCTACAGCCAGTGGGGCATTGTGGAAAGCTGGAGCATTTGCCCCGAAGATGAGGGATGGACACAACGGAGAGGCCCATACGCTGAAAATTATTTTGAATATGTGAAAGCATACGAAAACCTGCAAACTACTTTTAATCCTGTACAATTCAACCCGCAAAAATGGGTAGATGCGGCCAAAGAGGCAGGTATGAAATACATGATCTTCACCACCAAGCACCACGATGGTTTTAGTATGTTCGATACCAAAGAAACCGATTATAAGATTACAGACAGTAAGACGCCTTTTTCAAAAAATCCCAAAAGCAATGTAACCAAGGAAATTTTTAATGCTTTCAGGAACCAGGGGTTTGCTATAGGTGCTTATTTCTCAAAGCCCGACTGGCACAGTAAAGATTACTGGTGGCCTTATTTTCCGCCCAAAGACAGGAACGTGAACTACGAGCCCACCAAATACCCCGAACGCTGGGAAGCTTTCAAAAATTTTACTTATAACCAGATCAAAGAATTGATGAGCGAATATGGTAAAGTGGATATCCTTTGGTTAGATGGCGGTTGGGTACGGCCCTTGTCTACCGTTGATACTACTGTGGAATGGCAGCGGGGAATAAAAACCAACCAGGATATTGATATGAAGCGGATCGCTGAAATGGCAAGGAGCTATCAGCCCGGCTTATTGATCGTAGACCGAACCATTACCGGCCCCTATGAAAATTACACTACGCCCGAACAGGAAGTGCCGCATGAATTGTTGCCCTATCCATGGGAAAGTTGCATAACTATGGGCAACTCCTGGAGCTATGTGCCGAACGATAAATACAAGTCTGCACATAAGATCATCCACATGCTGATCCAAATTGTATCGCGGGGTGGAAACCTGCTACTGAATATTGGTCCCGGCCCCGATGGCGACTGGGATCCGGTAGCCTATGCGCGGTTAAAGGAAATTGGCGAATGGATGAAAATAAATGGCGAAGCGATACACGGCTCCAAACCATTAAAGCCATACGAATCGGGCAATATACATTTTACCCAGTCCCATGATGGAAAAACGCAATACGCTTTTTACTTATCAGATAAAGATGATGTTGCGCTTCCGGCGCAAGTGACCTTGCAACAATTTGAAGCACCTGCTAAATCTAAGATCATTTTACTGGGCAGCGGCGCAAAACTGAAATGGAAAGTGGAAAATGGTAATACCGTTATTGAAATTCCTTCGCTGGTTAGCAATAAGTGGAATGGTAAGCATGCGGTGGTGTTTAAGATGATGAGGTAGGGGGAAATGTGAAAATGTGGAAATATGAAAGTGTGATAAATGTGAAAATGAGAAGAAAGTTCCGGTTTTGTTTGGCCATATTCTAAAGCTGAGGTGGAAGAATTTTTAGTTTTGGAATTGCATCTCTGTACCGTTGCTCTCCTCTGCGGGAAGAGGAAAAGAAGGTGAGGGGTTTTGCTACTTTTTTTAGTATCTTCGCTATCTTTTATGGCAAAAGCAAAGCAAAAGGCAGTACCGGTTACTGTTACCGTGGCATCTGATCATGAATATATTGAAGTGTTTGGTGCAAGGGTACATAACCTGAAGAATATAGATATCAGCATTCCTAAAAACCAACTGGTGGTTATTACAGGTATCAGCGGCAGCGGCAAATCGTCGCTGGCATTTGATACGATCTACGCTGAAGGGCAGCGGCGGTATATGGAAACTTTTGGCGCCTATGCCCGGCAGTTCATCGGCGATATGGAAAGACCCGATGTAGATAAGATCACAGGGCTTTCTCCTGTTATTTCTATTGAACAAAAAACCACCAATAAAAACCCGCGTTCTACTGTTGGCACAGTAACGGAAGTATATGATTTCCTCAGGCTTTTGTTTGCACGTGCGGGGGAAGCATATTCCTATAATACCGGTAAACGAATGGTAAAGTGGAGTGAGGAAGAGATCGTTGAGAATATTTTTAAAAGATTTAAAGAACAAAAAATTTCTATCCTGGCTCCGCTGGTGCGGGGGCGTAAAGGGCATTACCGGGAACTGTTTGAAGATATACGGAAAAAAGGATTTTTAAAAGTAAGGGTGGATGGTGAAATAAAAGACCTGGTTCCTAAAATGCAGGTAGACCGGTATAAAATTCATGATATAGAAGTAGTAATTGACCGCCTGAAAGCAACGGATGAATTTAAAGTACGCGTTAGCCAGAGTGTGCAGCAGGCCCTGCGTTTGGGTAAAGACCTCCTGTTTGTAAGTCCGGTTAGTGACGCGGGTTCCAAATCTTCAGCGCCGGAAGCATCTTATTCTAAAATGCTGATGTGTGAAGACACGGGCATTTCTTATGAAGAACCTTCTCCCAACAGTTTTTCTTTTAATTCGCCTTATGGCGCATGCCCCGTTTGTAAGGGATTAGGCGCTGTTTACCAGGTAAATATGGATGAGGTAATACCCAACCACAGCCTCAGCATTAATGAAGGCGCCATTGCTCCCTTAGGTGAAGAACGGGAAGCCTTTGTTTTCAGACAGGTGCAGCAGCTCGCCAAAAAAAATAAATTCAGTCTTGACAAACCGGTAAAGGATATGCCGGAGAAAGTAATGAACCTGCTGCTGTATGGTGATGAATCCGGCGCCGTGGAAATGGATATGAACTTTGACGGGGCGGGAAGTAACGGCCAGGTATATGCGACGGAATTTGAAGGCGTTGTGAACCAGTTGAAAAGATGGTTCACCGGCGGATCCAGCGAAAGTGTGCAGCAATGGACGGAAAAGTTCATGGAGCTCAAACCCTGTGCCGCCTGCGGTGGTGCAAGGCTTAAGAAAGAAAGCCTGTGGTTTAAGGTAAACGGGAAAAATATTTCGGAACTGAGCGGGTTAAATTTAAATGCTTTAATGCATTGGTTTGAAGGAATAGAAGAAAGACTTTCTGATAAGCAAAACGCGATTGCCAAAGATGTGGTAAAGGAAATAAGGGAAAGGCTGCGTTTCTTATTAGATGTAGGGCTAACCTATCTTACCCTTAACCGTCCTTCACGTACCTTAAGCGGGGGCGAGTCGCAGCGGATCAGGCTGGCTACCCAAATCGGATCGCAGTTGCAGGGCATCACCTATATTCTGGACGAGCCTTCCATTGGTTTGCACCAGCGCGATAACCATCGCCTGATAACCGCCCTGCAAAACTTAAGGGATATTGGCAACAGCGTGCTGGTGGTGGAGCACGATAAAGATATTATGCTGGCCGCGGATTACCTGGTGGATATCGGCCCGCGTGCGGGCTTTTATGGCGGTGAAATAGTTGCCCAGGGCATACCGGCCGAGTTGCTGAAATTAGATACGTTAACCTCTTCCTACCTCAATGGGCACAGGAAAATTAAAATTCCGGGTGAAAGAAGAAAGGGGAACGGCAAAATACTCGAATTAAAAGGCGCCGGCGGAAACAACCTGCAAAAGGTAAATGTAAAATTCCCGTTGGGAAAATTTATTGTGGTAACGGGGGTAAGTGGCAGTGGAAAGTCAACATTGATCAATGAAACATTATATCCTATCCTGAGCAAACATGCTTATGGTTCCAGGGTACAGCCATTGGAGTACGCATCTGTAAAGGGGTTGGAGCACATTGATAAAGTAATTGAAATAGACCAGTCGCCTATTGGCAGAACGCCGCGCAGCAACCCTTCCACCTATTGCGGGTTCTTTACCGAGATCCGCCAGTTGTTCGCATCGGTTCCCGAAGCTAAAATTCGCGGCTATCAGCCGGGGCGTTTTTCCTTTAATGTAAAAAGCGGCAGGTGCGATGTGTGTGAAGGCGGCGGCATGCGTGTAATTGAAATGAATTTTTTGCCGGATGTATATGTGCCCTGTGAAAAATGTCAGGGTAAACGATACAACAGGGAAACCCTGGAGATACGCTATAAAGGAAGATCCATCAGCGATGTGCTGGATATGACTGTTGATGAAGCAGTGGATTTTTTTCAGAATGTACCTTACCTGTACCGCAAAATAAAAGTGTTGCAGGATGTGGGACTGGGTTATATCACTTTGGGTCAGAATGCGGTTACGCTCAGTGGCGGAGAAGCTCAGCGGGTAAAGCTTTCTACTGAGCTGGCTAAAAAAGATACCGGCAAAACCTTTTACATTTTAGATGAGCCTACTACCGGATTGCATTTTGAAGATATACAGCATTTGCTTGCGGTATTAAATAAATTAGTTGACCGGGGTAATACCGTGCTGGTTATTGAGCATAATTTAGATGTGATTAAAGTAGCTGATCATGTTATTGATATCGGCCCTGAAGGCGGAGATGGCGGTGGACGGATATTGTTTGAAGGAACACCTGAAGCATTAATTCAATGCGGAGAGAGCTATACCGGTAATTTTCTGAAAGGAGAATTTAACCATACAAGCTGATGCTGTGAATACCGGCATAAAAAATATGGAAACTAATTTGTATCTTTTAACAGGATAAATATGGAAAGAATAATTATTGACATGGATGAGGTAATGTGTGATACAATGGGCGGAATGGAGGCATGGTATAAAAAAGAATACGGGCTGGATGTGGATTACACTAAAATGAAAGGATCGTGGCAGCCGGGTTTTCCGGAACAGCATCAGGCAATTATACGGGAAAGATTATACAGCCGCGGGTTTTTCAGGAACCTGCCTGTAATGGATGGATGCAGGCAAGTAATTGAACAACTGAATGAGCGGTATGAAGTATTTATTGTTTCGGCTGCAATGGAATTTCCAAATTCGCTGAATGATAAATTAGACTGGCTGAATGAGCAGATGCCGTTTTTAACCTGGCGGCAGGTAGTGTTTTGCGGCGACAAGCGGATGATTGAGGGCGATTACATGATTGATGATCATGTGCGTAACCTGGTGCATTTTAAGGGCAAGCCTTACTTATACAGTGCCGTGCATAATACCGGTGAAACAGGATATGAAAGAGTTAATAACTGGAAAGAGATAGCAGGGATATTTTTATAGCGCTTTTATGTATTCGTATGGGGTTACACCCTGAAACGGGAAACGATAAACCATAAATAATATGGATATTACCGATATGCATAGCTTACCCGAATGGGACGATCACCGGATGCTGCAGCGCCGGTACGAAGGAGATGAGTGGAAAATAGCGCCCCAGATGGAAGCCGCAAAGAACTTATACAACAAATGGCGTGACATTTTTTTATACGTGGAATCTTATTGCGAAACATTGCAGGATTCCAAAGAATATGATCATGCTGAAAAAAACAAAGAGCTGATCTGGCAGAATCTTTTTATTGTAGCGCCTAAAATCATCGGTGCGGCGGGAATTGATCAGTATGTACAGAAAATGGAAAATGCGTCCATTATACGCAATAACTGCCGTGAACTGATGGAGCAGGTGAGCTTTACGGCCATGGTGGGAGCAGGTGAAGAACAATATGCTGAAGCCATCGAAATGGAAATGGACATCTTTCGGGGGTTATTCAAAACATGGGTGGCCACATTTGTAAAAGATGAATATGAAGATGAATGGGGATTGTTTATATAATGGCCTGCTCGGGTTTATTTCAAGTTTTTGTATAGGCAAAAGTTCAGCAACATGCAGAAAAATGTAATATAACGGCCACCTGCGGAACTACAGATAGTTATGGGGGACAAAACTTTTCCAGCAGTGATAGCGGCGGCGCGGCGATATATCCTTTTATTGTTTTCTTTGCGATCGCTGCCCCTTTGCATTCGCTGCGTGAAATCCTTACCAGTATGCACAGAATGAACTGGAGCTGTGTAAAAGCGAAATTTGTAATGCTCCCGCCTGCCCAATGATTTCTTTTACTACATAATATTGTATTAACATTGAGCTGATATATTTGCAGATCAAACAGAAAAAATAAAAATCTGGCAAAAGCAAAGTATAGTTTATTAATATTGTGGTGGATTACAGCAATATCATTTTTCATCACGCCAAAATTACCAACAGGGTGCTGACTGCTTGCTTACATAATGAAAGAGAATTGCTTTTACGTATTGCCCGTAACGATGAGCATGCTTTTACCTGCCTGTTTAATTACTATAAAAATAAAATTTACACCATAGCATATAAGCTCACGGAATCGCCTGCCATGGCCGAAGAGGCCGTACAGGAAATATTTATGAAATTGTGGATAAAAAGAAGGGAGCTTCCCGCCGTAGAACATTTTAGTGCATGGTTTTACACGGTTGCCCGCAATCACATGTTTACATTATTTAAGCGCAAGGCGGTAAGTGCCTGCCGTGAGATCAGTGAAGTGGATACGGCCTTTCTTTTTACACATGATACCGAAGAAAGGGTATTGCTGAAAGAAACGGAAACGATCATAAAAAAGGCATTGCATGCCCTGCCGCCCCAGCAAAACAGGGTGTACCATCTTATTAAAGAAAAAGGGTATAAAAAAGAAGAAGCTGCGGCATTTCTGAACCTTTCTCCCGAAACGGTGAAGATACACCTTGCCAAAGCCATGAAAAATATCCGCGCCTATTGTCTTGCTCATATGGACAATCCTGCTATGGTACTGATTGCTTTTTATTTTTTATAACAACATTGCCGCAACACTAACCCTTTTTTTGAATAAAGGAGTCTCATTATGGAGATGCATTCTATTTAACCCATATTTAAAAAATATATGCCCAGTCCCAGGTTAGCGTATTTATTTCATAAGTATATCAGTAAGAAATATACGCCAATGGAGAAAGCGGAACTGATGCGGCTAACAGAACAGGAAGAAAATGA
>CAYVEI010000208.1:0-6904 GCA_964450515.1 uncultured Terrimonas sp.
CTTTCTTTACACCAGATATCCAAATAATTTATCATTTTTATTGATTTCGAAGAAGTTAACCTGGTAGTCGTTCATGTGCCGGATGAGCTTTGGGTAATCGTTCTTATCCTGCAGTTCTATGCCTACCAAAGCCGGTCCGGCTTCTTTATTGGTTTTTTGCATATATTCAAAACGGGTAATATCATCGGTTGGTCCCAGTACATTATTTACAAACTCCTTTAAAGCGCCGGGACGCTGGGCAAAGCTAATAAGAAAGTAATGCTTCAGCCCTTCGTACTGGAGTGATCTTTCCTTGATTTCGGGCATGCGGTCAATATCATTGTTGCTGCCGCTTACAATACACACTACCTTTTTACCTTTTATTTTATCTGCATAGTTTTCCAGCGCGGCAATAGACAATGCGCCTGCGGGTTCCGCCACAATTGCGTCTTTATTGTAAAGTCTCAGTATGGAGGTGCATACTCTTCCTTCAGCCACTAATTGTATATCATCCAGCACATCCCTGCAAATTTCAAAGCTAATATCCCCTACACGTTTCACTGCGGCTCCGTCTACAAAATTATCAACCTGCTCCAGTGTAACGGGATGCCCGGCATGCAGCGCGGCTTTCATAGATGCTGCGCCCGCGGGTTCCACCCCTATAATTTTTGTAAGGGGGCTGGCAGATTTAAAATAAGCGCCAACACCGGCGGCTAACCCGCCTCCGCCTACCGGAACAAAAACATAGTCAATATCATTTTGATCCTCCAGTATTTCAACCGCTACTGTTCCCTGTCCTTCAATGATGCTGTAGTCATCAAAAGGTGGAATAAATACCATGTTATGCTCCTTAGTATAGGCTTTGGCCGCAACAGCGCAGTCGTCAAAAGTATCGCCTATCAGCTTTATTTCAATATTGCTTTCACCAAACATTTTTGTCTGGCTGATCTTTTGCCTCGGTGTAATAACAGGCATAAATACCACACCTTTAATATTGAGCTTCTTACAACTGTAAGCAAACCCCTGTGCGTGATTGCCGGCACTGGCGCATACCACGCCGCTTTGCTGCTGTTCCTTATCAAGGTTGCACATCATATTATAGGCGCCCCGCAATTTATAGGATCGCACCACCTGGATATCCTCTCTTTTCAAATATACATCACAGGCATATTTGCGCGACAGGTTGCTGTTATACATGAGCGGTGTTCGGGTTACAGTGCCCTTCAACCGCTTTGCAGCCTCCTGAAAAAAAAGCCTTCCTGACCAAACAGGAAGGCTTTTGCTGATTTGAGTATTTTTTTCCACCGCTTTCATCTTACCCTCCACACGTTTTTCTTATACTTTAAAAAATTATTTTTGATTTTCAGGTCTTAAACTTCTTACGGTTTTACCAGCCTGCCATAATTCACTGTCTCTCAGCTCTTTTAATTCTACCTCTAATTTCTCGCGATAATCAGGTTTACTGTTGCTATCAATGGAGCGTTGTGATTCTTTTCCGGCCGCCACACTTTCATACAGCTCTTTAAATACGGGCGCTGTTGCGTCGCGGAATTTTTTCCACCAGTCTAATGCGCCGCGTTGTGCGGTGGTGGAGCAGTTGGCATACATCCAGTCCATACCGTTTTCGGCAACCAATGGCATCAGCGACTGGGTAAGCTCTTCCACCGTTTCATTAAATGCTTCGGATGGGGTATGACCTTTATCGCGCAACACCTGATATTGTGCTGCAAAAATCCCTTGTATAGCGCCCATTAAGGTACCGCGCTCTCCCGTAAGATCGCTGTATACTTCTTTTTTAAAATCTGTTTCAAATAAATACCCGCTGCCTACGGCAATACCCAGCGCTACTACTCTTTCTTTGGCTTTGCCGGTAGCATCCTGGAAGATAGCATAGCTGCTGTTTAAACCACGTCCCTGTAAAAACATGCGGCGCAGGGAAGTGCCGGATCCTTTTGGAGCCACTAAAAATACATCCACATCTTTGGGCGGTATAATACCTGTTTGTTCATTGAACGTAATACCAAAGCCGTGAGAGAAGTAGAGCGCCTTACCGGGTGTAAGATGCTTTTTAACGGTTGGCCACAATTCTATCTGTGCGGCGTCGCTGAGCAGGTAGCAAATAATGGTACCCCGCTGTAATGCTTCTTCTATTTCAAACAGTGTTTCACCGGGTACAAAGCCGTCTTTTACCGCCTTATCCCATGTTTTTGAATTTTTGCGCTGACCAACGATCACATTAATGCCATTGTCGCGCTGGTTTAAAGCCTGCCCGGGTCCCTGAACGCCATAACCTATAACAGCAACTGTTTCATTCTTTAATACTTCCTGGGCTTTGCTTAGTGGAAACTCTTCCCGAGTTACTACGTTTTCTTCCACACCGCCGAAATTTAATTTTGCCATGTTGTTAATTTGAAAATTTGATGTTTTGAAAATTTGAAAGTTGGTTCTCTATTGAAAAAAGTTTTGCCATTGTCATGGAATGCCCCAGGTGCAAAGCATCGTGCGTTGCAACGAACGATACGGCATCCTGTATATTATTAAGCTGCACGCCAAAGTGGGTGGTAAAAGCCTGGTAATTTTTGAATTTATTAGCAGCAATATCATTCCGTAAATCTTCTAACAGTGAAAAGAGGTACGTTTTCAATACAGCTATCTCTTCACCACTGACAAAGGCTTCGGGCCGGGTTCCTTTTTGATATTTTTTGATGAAAGACTGATCAATCAGGGGAGCAATTCCGCTCCTGAGGTAGCAAAGATTTTGCTGGCTCACTATGATATGCCCGAAATTCCAGACAATATTATTATTAAAGCCGGCAGGAATTTCATTGAGTTCCTCAACAGATAACCGGTCAACAAGTTCTGTGAACCTTCTTCTGCATGTATATATGATATCGAACAGTTTGTTCATAAATATTTAATATGTTTTCCAGTTTTACAAACGGATAACCGCTGCGCGGCAAAAATACTGTGGACATTACCATTTCTGCAAACAGGCAGCGCCTCCGGTACAAAATTTATCACTTACCACGATGTCTCCAGGCCTTACACCCTACATTGAAAACACCTCATCCTGCTTATCCAAAAACTCATTTTCCACTATTTCATCACCGGGTTTTTCTTCTTCGAATTCCCTGAGCTTTTCATAAAAGCCATTGCTTTCATTAATGATCGCCACTCTTGCGCTGCGTACAAATTCTATCAGCCCAAGGGGGCCAAGCACTTCTATGAGGTTATTAATCTCTTCGCGGTGACCCGAAGTTTCAAAAACAGTATAATCTTTCCTGATCACTACCGCCCTTGCCCCATACTTACGCAATAACCTTTCCACTTTAACATCTTCAATTACTTTATCGGTAGACACCTTGTATAATGCCAGTTCCTGCCATACAATTTCATCGTTATTATTATAGTATGCTTTCAGCACTTCCACCTGCTTTTCAATCTGGCGTACTAATTTTTTCACTACCTCTTCCACCTCGTTGATCACGATCGTAAAACGATGTATGCCTTCTATTTCAGACGGAGAAGTATTTAAGCTCTCAATATTAATCTTTCTCCGGGAAAACATAATGGCAATGCGGTTCAGCAAACCAATATGATTTTCTGTGTATACGGTTATAGTATATTCCTGTTTCATGTGTTACCTCCATCCCGCAACAACGGGAAATTTAATTTTTTATATAAATATTTTTATCCTCCTTTTGCGGTACCGTTCGGCCTGCTGCCGCTTGGTATACCGGGATGATCACTTTATTCCGCCAAACGCCCCAAAGCACAAATTTTTATGCAGAATTTCCACCCTATTGAATCCAACTTTCTTCATCAGTTTTAACTGGTAGTTTATAGATCGTGGCGAATCTTCCTTTGCTATATAATTCAGTACTTTTTGCCTGTATGCTTTGCCATTTAATCCTTCCAGATAATCGCCGTATTTTTCCCATATATAGGCATTTAAAACGGCTGTTTCCTGGTTTATTAAATCCGAAACCATCAGGCAACCGCCCGGCTTTAAAAGTTTGTACAATTTTTCAAAAGTTGATTCCCAGTCTTCATCATCCCGCAGGTGGTGCAATACTGCGCCTGCCAGAATAATATCAAAATGATTTTCTTTTAAAAGAACTGTTCTTATATCGCCCTGACAAAGTTCTACATTATTATTTGTTTTCCCGGCTACTCTTTCCAATGCCTTATCCAGCATGGGCCTGCTCAGGTCTACCAATGTACAATTGAGATCCGGCAGTTTTGAAAGCATCATTAACGTATAATTCCCTGCGCCACAACCAACGTCTAACAGGTTTTCGGCATGGGGAACAATTCTTTTCGCCGCTTCCGTAATCAGTTCCAAAGCTATTTTTGCGTCAATAGTGGAAAGCTGCCCGGTTTCCAAATTTGAAAACCGTTCCACATCATTATCAAACCGCGCTCTTATTTCTGCTGTTGTTGATTTGCTCATTATTATTGCTTCATCATCATTCAAATCATACTCCATCATTATTTCAATCTTATTTCTGCAACGCCGCAACCCTGGGGCACCATAGGGAATACATTGTTTTCTTTACCCACAATAACTTCCAGCAAATAGGACCCTTTATGCTGCATCATTTCATCAAGGCTGTTTTTTAACTCTTCTCTTTTTGAAATGCTTCTGCCTTCAATACCGTATCCTTTTGCCACCATTACAAAATCGGGACTGGTTATATTTACAAAGGAATACCTTTTGTCGTTAAACAACTGCTGCCACTGGCGTACCATACCCAGGAAATGATTATTCAGGATGATGATCTTTACATTGATATCAAACTGCATAATGGTTCCCAGTTCCTGCAGGGTCATCTGAAAACCGCCATCACCAATGATGGCGATAACATCGCGCTGCGGGGCTCCAAATTTAGCGCCTATAGCTGCTGGCAGGGCAAAGCCCATTGTTCCCAATCCACCGGAGGTAACATTGCTTTTGCTCATATTAAAGTTAGCATAGCGGCAGGCTACCATCTGGTGCTGCCCTACATCGGTTACGATAACGGCATTGCCTCCTGTAACTTCATTGAGCACTTTTATTACTTCGCCCATGGTCATTATCTCCCCGGCAGGGTTCAGTTCGTCGTTGATAACCACTTCTTCTTCCTGCTTTTTCATGTCTTTAAACCTCTGCAGCCAGGCAGTATGCTCCTTATGCCGGATCAAAGCGGTTAACAACGGAAGGGTTTCCTTACAATCGCCCCATACCGGCACCGTAGTTTGTATATTTTTATCAATTTCTGCCGGGTCAATATCAAGGTGGATCACTTTTGCCTGCCGGGCATATTTATCGAGCCGTCCGGTAACCCGGTCATCAAACCGCATACCTACCGCTATCAATACATCGCATTCATTGGTTAATACATTGGGGCCGTAATTACCATGCATACCCAGCATGCCTACGTTGAGCGGATGGCTGGTAGGCAATGCGCTTAAGCCCAGTACCGTCCAGGCAGAAGGGATTCCTGCTTTTTCAATAAAGGCTTTAAATTCTGCTTCTGCCTTACCCAGAATAACGCCCTGGCCAAACAACACAAAAGGCCGTTCCGCAGCATTGATCAAAGCCGCTGCTTCTGCAATATATTCTTTACGGATATTGGGCTTGGGGCGATAGCTGCGTATATGATTACACAGTGCATAACCGGGATAGGTGAATTTTTGTACCTGTGCGTTTTTAGTGATGTCTATTAATACAGGTCCGGGTCTCCCGGTACGGGCAATGTAAAAAGCCTTAGCCAGCACACCCGGAATTTCCGTAGCATCCGTTACCTGGTAGTTCCATTTGGTTACGGGTGTTGTAATATTAATTACATCTGTTTCCTGGAAGGCATCCGTGCCCAGCAAACTGGCAAATACCTGGCCGGTAATACATACCAGGGGTGTACTGTCAATCTGTGCATCAGCCAATCCCGTTACCAGGTTGGTAGCGCCCGGGCCACTGGTGGCAAATACTACCCCCACTTTTCCCGATGTGCGGGCATAGCCCTGTGCTGCGTGTATACCGCCCTGCTCATGGCGTACCAGGATATGGTTTAAAATATCGTTATAGTCGTATAAAGCATCATAAATAGGCATGATCGCACCACCGGGATAACCAAAAAAATCAGTGACCCCTTCAGCAACCAGCGCTTCCAGCACAGCCACGCTTCCACTTATGGAAGTTTCGGCTTTAGCTTTACCTTGTGGCTGTTTTACGATTGCCCCGCTCTCTGGTTTTTTCTTTTTTACTATTTCAGTTGTGGTACTCATGGTATTTTCAATTTTGAATTACATAATTTACTTTTATCATTATTTTTTAAACCCGATTCTCTCCCGCTCATCCCATTCTTCTGCCTGTTCTCTTCTCCTACTTTTTTATCCAGCATGTTTTCCAAAGCGTCATAAATTTGGTTCAATTGAGCATCATGTCCACCTATTCGTTCCTTCAAATCATCAACTGCTTTTAACACCTCTGCATATTGTATCACCATTTTCCGCATAGCAATAAAAGCTTTTACTATGGCAATGTTCATCTTCCTTGCCGTAGGGCTTTTAAGCACACTGGCCAACATGGTTACACCATGTTCGGTAAAAGCATAGGGCAGCAAGTCTTTTCTTCTCCTTTTTTGTGAACTTCCTACATTTTTGGATAATACATCTTGTTGATTATCATATTCTTATACATATGATGTCACAATTTGTGACCTCATATGGCTCCACTCAGCTCTTGTTAATTGAAACATAAACTCAGCCGGAAAGCTCTCTATATTTCTTTTAACTGCCTGATTAAAAACCTTTGTCTCTACATTATACAATTCAGCCAAATCAAAATCCAGCATCACCTTCTGTTCGCGTATTTCATATATCTTATTCTGGATGACCTGTAATTGCATTGGTGTTGTTTTTCATGGTTTAGCAAGTTCAGGGG
>CAYVEI010000209.1:0-6894 GCA_964450515.1 uncultured Terrimonas sp.
TAATACACATCCAGCAAATATCTTCCTTCTTCTTTCAGCTTTTCAACAAACGAAAAGGCTTCAGTTACCGATTTGCCGCCATAGTGCTGTGCAATTTGCATCAGGGTGTTTTCTACATCGGTGCTCATAGGCGTTCTTGTGCCGCATACATATATGTATGCGCCCCCGGTAATCCACTGCCACAGTTCGGCCGCATGCTCCAGCATCCGGTGCTGCACGTATATCCTGGATTTCTGATCACGGGAAAAGGCAAGATGCACATTCGTTAATACGCCGGTATCGGCCCAGTTCTGAATTTCCGTTTGGTAAAGAAAGTCGGTAACAAAGCACTGGTCGCCGAAGAAAAGCCAGTTGCGTCCGTCAGCACCTGTAGCGTCTCTTTCAGCAAGAAACGACCTGAAGGGGGCAATGCCTGTGCCCGGCCCGATCATGATCACATCTTTATTTGCGGCCGGTAATTTGAATTGGGTGTTTTTATGTACATAAAAATCAATGGTGGAATCGGGCTCCAGTTGCGACAAAAAATCGGAGCATAAGCCATATTTTATTTCTCCGTTGATGCTGAATTTATCCCTCGCCACGGTAATATGCACTTCACCGCTATGTGCTTCGGGCGATGAGGAAACGGAATATAACCGGGGGGCAATGGGTTCCAGTATGGGTAGTACCTGTTCAAATTGCGTTGCGTCTTTTACGGGGTAAATGCGCAGCAGATCCAGCAAATCTATACGCGTATCCGGAATTTCCTGCTGGATAACCGATGCGTATTGTTTTACTACTCTTTCCGGGAGATGGATGATATTTATTTTCCGGGTCAGCGCTTCGGTTATGGTATACCGTTCTTTCCTGAACTCGATAGCGGTATCCGGATCAGCGCCGGTAAGCGTCAAAATATTTTCTACCAGTTCCTTCCGGTTATGCGGGATCAGGCCGATAGAATCTCCGGGTTCATACTGGATATCTTCATCAACGGCAATTTCAATGTGATGGGTTTGTTTGTTGGAACCGCGGTCATTAAGGTTAAGGTTGGTGAGTATAACGCCCGTGTAATTTTTTTTGCCTTTGGGTTTTTTAGCGGGAACCGATACCGTATTGCTGCTACCCCCTTCGCTCAATGTTTTCATTACCTGTGAAAACCAAAGCGCTGCTTCTTCAGCATATTCCGTATCGCATTTTTGTAAAGGCACAATACGTTTCGCGCCCAGCTTATTCAACTGGCAGTCTACATCCTCACCTGCTTTGCAAAACATAGGATAAGAGCTGTCACCTAACGCCAGCACACTGAATTTCATTTTATCGAGCACAAGCGGCTGCTGGTGTATATGATCGTAGAATTTTTTTGCTGTAACGGGAGGCTCGCCGTCTCCCTGTGTGCTGATCACCAGCAGCACGTACTCTTCTTTCACCAGGTCGGTTATGCGGTACTGGTCAATAGCGCTGAGCTTTACATTAATGCCGCTCTTTTTGGCCTGCGTGGCAAAGTCGGTGGCAACCTTTTTGGAGTTCCCGGTTTCCGTGCCAAATAAAATAGAGATTTTGTTAACGCGGGGCGCGGTTTTAATTTCCTCCGGTATACCGGTTCCATTGGCTTCGGATGTTACCAATCCCGCAATGAACCCATTCATCCATATCAGTTCCTCGCGGGACGACTGGGTAATGAGATCCTGGAATGCTTTTAGTCTATGCTCTGCTAACATGTGCTTGCTGATTGTGGGTATTATTTTGCAATGATGCTATTGATTTAAAATATTGTGCTCTTTCCGGCGCGTTGGCAAACCATGCAAACTGTTCATGCAGGGCTACTACTTTTCCTACAATCACCAGCGAAGGAGAAATGAAGGACATGTTTCGGAATTGTTGTAAATAATCGTAAATATTTGCGGTATGCACCTGTTGTAAAGGGGTGGTGGCCTGCTCTATTACCGCAATATGCTTATCTCTGCCTACGCCATGGCGGATCAGTTTGGACACGATACCTTCTACCGTTTCGGCCGACATATAAAATACCAGCGTATCGTTTGTGCCCGCAATTTCCTGCCAGTACTGATCGGGCACCACGTCTGATTTATAATAGGTAAGCAACCGCACTGCCGTAGCATGTCCTCTTGCTGTTAAAGGGATGCCTGCATAGGCGGCGGCGCCCAGGGCTGCGGTTACACCGGGTATAATTTCATAGGCAATATGATGTTGCACCAGCACTTCCAGTTCATCCAGTATGTTGGAAAAAACGGATACATCCCCACCCTTTAACCGAACCACTAATTTACCCTCCAAAGCATGGTTTATCATGAGCTGATTAATGGTTTGCTGTGGAGTGGAATTTCCACGGCGGCATTGTTTGCCTACGTATATGACTTTGGCATGCGGGTTAACGTATTGCTTCAGGATGTCGTTGCTTACCAGGCGGTCGGTTAGTACCACATCGGCCTGCTGCAGGTAACGTACCGCTTTTACCGTTATCAGTTCGGGATCGCCCGGGCCAGCGGCTGCCAGTACCACTTTTCCATATGTAGATATTTTTGCTGACATGAGTAGTTAACTTATTTTATAGACTATTAAATCAAAAAAAATTATTGTACCTCTTCCGCTTTATCCTTTTGAATAATGCCACTATGGTTTTCTACCATTACATTGGGTGGAACGGATTGGGTTAGCCACACGTTTCCACCTATAATACTGTTTTTGCCAATGAGCGTTTCACCGCCTAATATTGTTGCACCGGAATAAATGATCACGTTATCTTCAATAGTAGGGTGGCGTTTACCGGTAACTTTTTCCCGGGAAGTGCTTAAGGCGCCAATGGTTACCCCCTGGTAAACTTTTACATGCTTTCCTATTACGGTAGTTTCCCCGATAACAATGCCCGTACCGTGATCAATAAAAAATGATTCGCCAATGGTAGCGCCCGGATGTATATCAATGCCTGTTTTGCTGTGCGCGTATTCGGTAAAGAGGCGCGGCAGCATTTTTACCTGCTGTTTCCATAACTGGTTAGAAAACCGGTATATGGCTATTGCGTAAAATCCGGGATAGGCCAATACTATTTCTTCGGGAGACTGGGCTGCCGGATCATACAGGAATATAGCCTGCGCGTCTTTTTGCAAAGTGTGGTACAGGCCCGGAAGCGCGTCAAAGAAATCGTCGCTGGCTTTCTGCGCTGCTTTGCCATCTTTTACAACTTCATACACTAATGTAGAGAGATGGCTTTTCAGGGATTCGAAAGCTTTCTCTAACTCGTATTGATTCTGCTGTCTTAACGTAGCAGGAAGAAACAGTAAGCTAAAGAGGTCGTCAATAAAAAGGGTGGCCAGTTCCTTATCCGGAATGGCCGAGAAGCTTTTATTTTTCCATTCGGCTATTTGTGCTATGAATGCTTTCTGAGACATGATGTTGTGCCCGGGCAGTGTATTTATTTATGAGATGAAATTGTTTTATTGCTGTTACTGGATCATGCAGGCGCCTACGGTTACATTGCTGGTTTCATCAATTAGTATGGCTCCTCCGTTTATACGCAGCGCTTTATAGCTGTCGTATACCACGGGGTGGGCGGTTTTAATCGTTGCTTTTACAATATCATTCAATTCTACCTGCGCCGGACTGTCGTTTTTTTGTAATGAGTTCACATCCACGCGGAATGCAATATCCTTTACCACGCTTCTTACCCTTGTGCTGTTAATTTGCAGTAAATATTTATTACCCGCAACCAGGGGCTTACTGTCCATCCAGCATATCAGCACTTCCAGTTCCTGCGCGGTTTGCGGCAGATCGCTGTTGAGCACAATTACATCGCCTCGGCTGATATCAATATCGTCTTCGGTATGCAACACAACAGCCTGTGGCGCAAAAGCCTCATCAACCAGCCTTCCGCCATCTATCTCTATCGCTTTAATAGTACTGGTTGCTCCCGAAGGCAAAACGGTTATGGCATCTCCTTTTTTGTATATTCCACTTATGATCTTACCTGCGTATCCGCGGTAGTCATGTAATGCTTCTGTTTGCGGGCGAATAACATACTGCACGGGAAAGCGTGCTTTATCGAGGTTGATCACTTTTTGTACTTCCACGTTTTCGAGCAGGTGAAGCAGCGACTCGCCTTCATACCACTGCAGCGCAGCGGAGCGTTCTACGATATTGTCTCCGTTCAGCGCGCTGATGGGGATATAGGTTACGTCATTGAGTTCCAGCGCTTTCGCCAGTTTGGCATATTCGATAACGATATTGTTATACACGTCCTGCGAATAATCTACCAGGTCCATTTTATTAACGGCAACGATCACCTGCGGCATATTCAGCAGGGATGCGATAATAGAATGCCGGCGGGTTTGTTCGGCAACGCCGTTGCGGGCGTCAACCAGAATAATGATCAGGTCGGAATTGGAGGCGCCCGTTACCATATTACGGGTGTACTGGATATGCCCCGGTGCATCGGCAATAATAAATTTACGTTTGGGCGTAGTAAAATATTTATAGGCCACGTCAATCGTAATGCCCTGTTCTCTTTCGGCACGCAAACCGTCTGTAAGCAGGGCCAGGTCAATATCGCCCTCCGCCCTGTTTTTGGTTTGCTTTTCCATGGCTTCCAGTTGATCCACCATAATGTTTTTACTATCGTACAGCAAACGCCCTATTAAGGTGCTTTTGCCATCATCCACACTTCCCGCTGTTATAAATCTGAGTATGTCCATTAGTGTATTTGTAGTTTATAGTTTACCGTTTCTTACCACTTACTCCTTATCCCTTACCACTTAAAAGTATCCGTTTTTCTTCCTGTCTTCCATAGCGGCTTCAGACACTTTGTCATCAATACGTGTTTCGCCGCGTTCACTTGTTTTAGTGGCAATTATTTCGCTGATAATATCCTCTATGGTAGAAGCATCAGAAGCCACTGCAGCGGTACAGGTCATATCGCCTACGGTACGGTAGCGTACTTTTTTCTGTACAATTACATCGGTTTCATCAATCCGTATGAAATCGGATACTGCCACATATTGTCCTTCGTATTCTAAAACTTCACGGTTGTGGGAAAAATAAATGGAAGGCAATGCTATTTTTTCGCGCCGTATATAGTTCCATACGTCTAATTCAGTCCAGTTGCTGATCGGGAATGCTCTTACGTTTTCGCCCTTATGAATTTTACCGTTATAAATATTCCACAGTTCAGGCCGCTGGCGCTTGGGGTCCCATTGTCCAAATTCATCACGCACAGAAAATATCCTTTCCTTTGCCCTTGCTTTTTCTTCATCTCTTCGGGCGCCGCCGATACAGGCGTCAAAGCCAAATTCTTCAATGGTATCTAACAGCGTATAGGTTTGCAACTGGTTGCGGCTGGCAAATTTCCCTTTTTGTTCTGTAAGCCGTTTAGCTTTAATGGTATCTTCCACATGGCGCACGATCAGTTTCTCTCCGATCAGCTCTGCCAGGTAATCGCGGAATTGTAAAGCTTCAGGAAAATTATGTCCGGTATCAATATGCACCAAAGGAAAAGGGAATTTGCCGGGGCGAAATGCTTTCAGCGCCAGGTGCACTAATGTAATGGAATCCTTTCCCCCGCTGAATAATAAGGCCGGTTTTTCAAACTGTCCTGCCACTTCGCGAAAAATATGTATAGATTCCGATTCCAGTTCGTCTAAATAATCCAAATGATAATTACTCATCTATTTTAGTTAATTGCGTTATAGTTAGATTTCATTCCCACATTTTCACACTTCCACATTCTCACATTTTCAAATTCTCCTCATGCACATGCAGCCCGCATTCCTTTTTTGTTGCGTCTTCCCACCACCACCTGCCGGCACGAAAATCTTCTCCCGGCTTAATGGCCCTGGTGCATGGTGCACAGCCAATGCTTACAAAGCCCTTGTCGTGCAATGGATTATAGGGAATATCGTTGTTGCTGATGAATGCCTTTACTTCAGTTGTTGTCCAGTGAAGCAGCGGATGATATTTAACGATGTTATTACCGCCATCCCATTCAATTTGCTGCATATCGCTGCGGTTGGGCGAATGCGCTGCACGTATGCCGGTAATCCATACTCTTTTATTTTTGAGCGCTCTTTGCAGCGGTTCCACTTTGCGGATAAAGCAGCATTGTTTGCGGTTGTCAACCGATTCATAAAAGCTGTTAGGGCCTTTTTTGGCTACGAATTGCTGTAGTGTTAAACTGTTGGGATAGAAGGCTGTAATAGGCTGATTGTATTTTTCCAGTGTGCGGCTCCAGGTAGAATAGGTTTCCGGGAACAGGCGTCCGGTATCTAAGGTAAATACCTGTATTGGCAGCGCTTCATTAAATATAAAGTGAGTAATTGCCTGGTCTTCCCAGCTAAAGCTGGTAGAAAAAATCACTTCACCGGGGTAGTGCTCCGACAGTGCCCGGAGATTTTGAACAATATCCGGCGATTGTGTAAGCTGTGAAATGCTTTGAATTTCGCTTTGAGTAATCTGCTGAGTCATAATACACTATAAATTGATAGCAAGCCAAAGTAACTGTTGAACTGTTTATTTCCCGGGGAATTGTGATATACCGTTACAGGCAACAACAGCAGCAACTATATTTTTTATTGATTACCATCAAAGCGATCTGTATTACTCTATTAAACTGGTGGACAAAGATAGTATAGAATTTTATTCGGCCAACTTATTTCAGCAACAATTTATTTTTTTTTGATTTTTCAACCGTTTTGATACTATCTTTGCGACAGTTCTTAATATTGTTACTTATCGAGAAAGGCTGAGGGACTGGCCCATCGAAGCCTTGACAACCTATTCCATAGTGTTATTATTAATAGTATGGGAAAAGGTGCCAATTCCATTTCCGCCCAGGCGGAGCAGATAAGTCGGATGAAAAGCTGATTACTCTTAAACTGGTTATACTATCAAAGCTCTTCCCGCTGCTGC
>CAYVEI010000210.1:0-6854 GCA_964450515.1 uncultured Terrimonas sp.
CAGGTTGATGTAAAAAATGATGATCAAAGAAACACGCTCATTGAACAGGCTGATATTGTTATTTCCATGCTGCCGCCATCGCTTCATTCGCTGGTAGCAAAAAATTGTGTTTCATCCGGCCGTCATTTGCTTACGGCATCGTATGTTGATGAGGCGATCAGGAAGTTGGAACCGGAAATCAAAAAGAAGGGTATACTATTTCTTTGCGAGATGGGGCTTGATCCGGGCATTGATCACATGAGCGCCATGCAGCTCATTCATCGTATCCATGCTGCGGGTGGAAAGATCAATTCATTTTATTCGCATTGCGGCGGACTGGTGGCACCGGAAAGCGACAACAACCCCTGGCATTATAAAATAAGCTGGAATCCCCGCAACGTGGTATTGGCGGGAAAAGCCGGAGCGGTTTATAAGTTAGACGGCCAGGTAAAGCAACTCCCCTACTCTTCCTTATTTGATCCTGCCCGTAAGGTACACGTACCCGGATATGGCAGTTTAGCCTGGTATCCCAACAGAGATTCATTGTCGTATATTCCTTTATATGGATTGCAGGAAAGTTCCACTTTTATCCGTACCACATTGCGTCATCCTGATTTTTGTTTGGGATGGAAAAAAATTGTTGATCTCAAACTTACGGATGAAACCGTACAGTATGATACGGGTGGTATGAGCTATAAAGCCTTTTTTGGAACGCATCTCCGTCAAAATGGGTTTACAGAAACAGCTATAATATCCGGCGCCGAAAAAGTATTGCTCGTTTATCTTGGTTTGTATGCAGATGAAAAAATAAACAATGGATTATGTACTGCTGCCGGTATTTTGCAAATGGCTGTTGAAAAAAAATTAATGCTGAAGGCTGAAGATAAGGACATGATCATTTTGATGCATGAAATAGGATACGAATTCAACGCACAGTATCAGAAACTAACAAGTGCGCTTATAGTAAAGGGTGAGAACAGCCTGCATACCGCCATGGCAAAAACGGTTGGCTTACCCTTAGGTATAGCCGCGGCATTGATACTACAGGGAAAGATCAGCCTCACGGGTTTGCATATTCCCATAGTGCCTGAAATATACAGGCCTGTTTTGAAGGCGTTGCAGGAAGAAGGGATTGCGTGTAAAGAAAGCTGATGGGAAAGCACCAAATCAATCTCAAATCCGAAGTCGGAAGCCCGAAATTCGAAGAAGGCTTTCAGTAATCAGCAGAAAAGGAGTTTTTATCTTATCATTAGCAGTTATTCTCATAGCACTGAAGCTTTATCAGGGCTCCTCCCCGAAAACGGGCAGTAATCGTTTTCGGGTGGCTTTTGGCTACTTTTTCCACAAAAAGTAACAGAGAAAACTCATAAAGCACCAACAAATAAATAACGAGTACCTAATAAAATAAAGATGTTTCGTTCCAGTCATTGACACATCCTGTCATTTTCAAAAGTGTTTAACAACACTTATCGTTTGTTCACTTTCAACAGCTTCGTAAGCAGCCCCACGCCTTTTGTTGCCGGCTTTTCAATAACCGTAATGCCATGCACACCGGAAGTATAAGGTATCTTTTTATCAATAATAAATTTGGGTATGCCATAAGGCGCGTATTGCAGTAATCCTGCCGCAGGGTATACGGCCAGCGATGTACCCACTACTACAAAATATTCCGCCGTTTGCGTTATGGCAATGGCATTTTCAATCATCGGCACCGGCTCTTCAAACCACACAATATGCGGACGTAATTGCGCCCCGTCTTCCGCCCTGTCGCCCATGCTCATATCGCCGGTAATATCATACACCAGCCGTTCATTTTTTTCACTGCGCATTTTCAGTATCTGCCCGTGCAGGTGCAGCACTTTGGATGAACCGGCTCTTTCGTGCAAATCATCAATATTCTGCGTAATGATATGCACGTCAAAATCTTTTTCCAATGCAGCCAAACCTGTATGCGCGGCATTAGGCCGGGCGTCCAGTACGTTTTTGCGCCGGAGATTATAAAACTGCAATACCATCTCCGGGTCTTTCTGCCATGCACGCGGAGTAGCCACATCCTCCACGTTGTATCCTTCCCAGAGACCATCACTGTCCCTAAAGGTTTTTAAACCGCTTTCGGCGCTGATGCCTGCGCCGGTTAATACCACAAGTTTCTTTTTTTGCATAAGCTATATCGTATATACTAAAAACAGGGTGCCTTAGCTTTCGCCCTGAATGGACTCTCTTTCCGCATCTAATAAAAAATTATCGCGGTTGGCAATGATAAGATTTTTATACCTGTTTACCCTCACCCAGTATATGATCCAACGTACGATATTGTATTCATAAAAAAGCTTTAGGTAAATATAACGTATCTGCAGGGCAGTTCTTTTATGAGCGGTATCGTATTTTAATGATCTTCGCTTATTTTAGCCTGCAAAAAATACAGCGTTATGCAAACAGCACATGAAATTGATTACCGTATCTACGGCGAAGAAATGCAGTATGTAGATGTAGAGCTTGATCCCGGTGAAACCGCCATGGCGGAAAGCGGTGCTTTTATGATGATGGATGATGGCATACAAATGCAAACCATTTTCGGCGATGGCAGCCAGCAGCGGGGCGGTGGCCTTATGAACAAATTATTCAGCGCGGGTAAAAGACTGCTTACCGGTGAAAGCCTGTTCATGACCGCCTTCACCAATACCGGGCAGGGTAAAAAAAGAGTGGCTTTTGCGTCTCCCTATCCCGGTAAGATTATAGCGCTCGACCTGTATGAGCTGGGAGGAAAGGTGGTATGCCAGAAAGACGCCTTTTTATGTGCAGCACGTGGCGTAAGCATTGGCATAGAGTTTCAAAGGAAATTAGGCACTGGCCTGTTTGGAGGGGAAGGCTTTATTATGCAGAAATTAGAAGGCGACGGTATGGCTTTTGTGCATGCGGGCGGACATGTATTTCAACGCGTATTGCAGGCTGGTGAAATGCTGCGCATTGATACCGGCTGCCTGGTAGGCTATACCAAAGATGTGGCCTACGACATACAGTTTGTTGGTGGCATACGCAATACCATATTTGGCGGCGAGGGCCTGTTCTTTGCTACTTTACGCGGTCCGGGCAAAGTATGGATCCAAACGCTTCCGGTAAGCCGCCTGGCCAGCCGTATACTCGCCTACGGCACCGTGAGCCGTAAGGAAGAAGGCAGCTTATTAGGCGGATTGGGCAATTTGTTAGATGGAGACGGGAGATAGCTGCTGGAGGGGGCAGGGTGTAACTTAAACCCTGTAAGCTTATCCTCTCTCCCACAGCCTCGGGCGCAGCCTGGCTTTTGCCTTATTAAAAATATGCTGCCCGTTGTTTATTCCCTTGCGTAATTGCTTTTGTTCCTCTAAGGGAAGCTGGTAAACCGTGCTGCATTCCACACTGCAGCAGCCATGATATTTCCGGGCGCATTCCTCACACTGAATAAAGAGCAGGTGGCATCCGTTGTTGTTACAATTGGTGTGGGTATCGCAGGGTTTACCGCATTGATGACAACGGGCAATAACGTCGCCGGTTATGCGCTCTCCCAACCGGTCGTCAAATACAAAATTCTTACCGGTGAACTTACTTTCTAAGTTGTGCTCTTTGATTTCCCTGGCGTAATTGATAATGCCTCCCTCAAGGTGAAATACATTTTCAAAACCATTGTGCAGCATATAAGCGCTTGCTTTTTCGCAACGGATACCACCGGTACAATACATGATGATGTTCTTGTCTTTATAAGGTTGCATCATTTCAACCGCCATAGGCAATTGTTCTCTGAATGTATCGCTGGGCACTTCTATGGCATTTTTAAAATGACCCACTTCATATTCGTAATGATTGCGCATATCAATAATGATCGTATCAGGGTCATTTGCCAAAGCATTCAGCTTTTCCGCATCCACATATTTTCCTTTTTTGCTCATATCAAAAGCAGGGTCGTTAATGCCATCTGCAACGATCTTTTCCCTGATCTTTATTTTTAATACCCAGAAAGATTTCCCGTCATCATCCACGGCAACATTCATACGCATATCTTCCAAACCCGGCAGGGAATACAAATAATTACGAAATGCATCAAAGTGCTGCTGCGGAACGCTTACCTGCGCATTAATACCTTCGTGGGCCACGTATATGCGGCCAAATACTTTCAAAGTATCCAAAGCCCTGTACAATTCATCCCTGAACTGCTGCGGATCATTTACCGTAAAATACCTGTAAAACGAAAGCGTGGTGCGGGGTTCTGTTTCCTGAAGCATGCGTAGCTTCAGCTCCTTTTGTGAAACGCGGTTGTGTAGTACTGCCATAATAATTGAAATTTTATGTTCCGCTACCAGGCGAAACGGGTCGTTTGCATGACGAACAAAATTTCTTAAACGGTGCAAAGATAGGGAGAGTTTGGGAGTTTGGGGTTTGAGTTGCAGGTTACAGGTGTTATCGGCTATCAGCTTTCAGCAGTCGGATAGGGGTCTGCTGATCGTTGATCGCTAATTTCCTCCCAGCCCTCCCCTGAAGCCGATACGAACCGCGGAAGTTTGGAATCCCTGGTTACCAAAACCCCATACATAATCAATTCTTAGGATTTTAAGGATGTTTTCAATACCACCGAATGCCTCATAATAATAATTATTCTTATTTACCACAAACGCGTTGGCGCCTCCTATAAGATGCAGGTTAAGCGTTTTAATAAAAGGTATTTTATTGGTGAGGAACCCGTTGAAATGATGCTCTATATTTAAGGTAGCATACAGCCTTTCGGTAGTAGAGCGGGCATAATAGGGAGCCAACTGAAAGCTGTTCAGGTATTCCGTTGCTACCAGCATCCGGTTACCATTAAAATGCTGGTAATCGGGTATCTCCAGCCTGCGGTTATTAAAAAAACCACCTATAGAAATGTTATAATCAAACATGCCGGCCAGCTTTACATTAATATCATCCTTTACAGAAAATTTCCAGCGGTCATAATCCACATCGCTGCCCAGCAAGCCATTAAAGCCTTTGGCAAAGTTTAGGGTAAACATCGGATACTTAGAGCCCAGGTTAATTTTCCGTTCGGGCAACTGAATATATTTTGTTCCGGGCCGGTAGCTAACCGTAAATGCCGCTACCAGCGCCTGGTGCCGCTGAAAGTTCTCCGAAACCAGCTCCACCGGGTAGTTGGGCGTTCGGCGGGTAATGTTCTTAGCTTTTCCCCAGTAGGTATCGTCGGTATTTTCAAGCGGTATCCTGTCCTGGTAACTGATATTCGCTTTTATGGTAGTGCCCTCTCCCACCCCTCTTGTATATAATATTTCGGCAAAGGCCGCCTCATAAATTTTCAAATAGTTACTTCCGAACAGCAGGGTATTATAAGAGTTAACAATGGGCTTTACCGGATTATCATTGTTGATCTGGAATATCTTTTTACCTCCGGCAAGGGCAATCGAATTCATACGCCATTTTCCGAAGGTATACCGTGCGGCCATATCGGCATTCAGGTGACGGTTGGTAAATCCATAACGCACGGTGGGCACAATGGAAACAGACCGGTTTGCTGTAAAATTCCTGGAATAGGTTGGACCTAAATTGATATTGAACCCTTCCACCGTATTGAAATTCGTTATTTCAATCAATGGCGGATAGCTGAACGACGACTTTTTGCTTTGCCGGTTAAAGGTTTGTCCGAAAATTAAAATACCCGCGGGCGTAAACCTGTTCTTTCGCCTGTCAACAGAATCAAGGTACCGGGGGTCGCGCCGCACGATCTCCAGGCTGTCTTTTTTCAGGTAATCCATTAGTTCATCGTCCAAAAGCGGTACGGGCCGAACCGTATCCCAGTAAGCACGCGGCTTTTTATTAGATCCGGTATCGTATGCAAGAATGATATTGCTGAAAAATTTTTTATCCAATTCCGGATCAAGCGTATAATCCGAATACACGGTTACGAAGCTTCCTTTGGCATCAAACCCAAACATTTTAACCGCCGGATACACTACCTGGCTGTGGATCATCCATACGTCTTTGGTAACAGGCACATACAGGTGCTCAATGCGCAAGGTATCGGCCAGCTCCATCTGCGATTTTTTGGTTAGCATCAGGTTTACGCTATGGATCCGCCATTCATCCTCCACAATATTAATATAGCCGCTGAACAGGGGCTCATAGATTCGTTTGGGCGTAACCTTTATATGATTGATGAGCCTCCCGTTCTCGGTAAAGCTGCCCATAAATTGATAACGGTAAAAATTAAGGGCGTTTTCGGCAATGGGAGAAATAAAACCACGCGGATTAAGTGCATTGCTGATCTGTATATTGTTATCATAAAAAGTAACGTATCGCGGACTGCCGAATCCAAAGCCTTCCGCCTGGCCGCTTACCCTGGTGGAAGTAACTTCTACCTTTTCCTTTTCGGGTTTCTGAAACGAATAGGTAGCAATGGTTTCGGAGAGATAGATCATTTTGTTTTTCCCCGTATCTCCATCGGCAAAATCAACTTTTTGTCCGAAGATCGTTGCAGGATAGTCCTGCAGCCTGAGCTGTCCCTTGATATATACCCGGCATTGAAACGCATTGACCTGGTTTTTGTAAAAGGAACGCTTTTTTATGGCCTGACGGATAATTTCATAGGCGGGATCTTCCACACCATCGCCGATTACAATTTCCTGCAACGTGAGTTCCTGTAAAAGAAGCGTGAAATCAATTTGCAAAGGTTGCTGTGCCACCGTAACCTCCTTCTCCGTCATCTTATACCCCACATGCATGCACTGCAGTACATAGCTGCCGGCAGGAAGGTTCAATGCATACTTTCCCTCAGTATTAGCCGTAGTACCCAGTATGCCGCCTTTAACTATTACGGAAGCAAATGGAAGAAGGTTTCCTTTATTGTCTTTTACTGTTCC
>CAYVEI010000211.1:0-6797 GCA_964450515.1 uncultured Terrimonas sp.
ATAATGTGAGTATGTATTTTTACTTT
This sequence comes from uncultured Terrimonas sp., assembly GCA_964450515.1. Classification (GTDB taxonomy): domain Bacteria; phylum Bacteroidota; class Bacteroidia; order Chitinophagales; family Chitinophagaceae; genus Agriterribacter. The sequence goes on from CAYVEI010000211.1 coordinate 27, forward strand.
TAACCTCCCTGAATGGTACACAATGAGAATTAAGATCATATCCTGTTGTGCCCTGGCATTGCTGCTGCATTTTCGGGGCTCCGCTCAAAATACAATTGAAAATATTATCGCTCAAACCATTGCGTTTTTGCCGGGGAAAACATTTACTGCCGCGCATCCCATGGCACCGGCTATTGAACAAATAAAAGAAAAATAACCCCCCTTATGAGAAGGACATCCCTTATATTATTTTTATTGCTCTCCGCCTGTTTTATTTTTTCGCAGGAAAAAGCGCCGCTACCCGAAACAAAGTATAAGCTGGCCGTAATTGCACACCGGGGCAACCACGTTAAAGTACCTGAAAATACGCTTGAATCTGTAAAAGCAGCCATTAAAAGTGGCGCCGATTATGTGGAGATAGACCTGCGCACCACTAAAGACGGTTATCTTATTATTCATCACGATGGTACGGTTGACCGTATGACCAATGGCACGGGTAATATCAAAGACCTTACGCTGGCGGAATTACAACAACTGAAAGTAGCAGATAAAAATAAGCCCACTAAAAAAACATACCGTATTCCCACTTTCAGTGAAGTGCTGAAGGCAGCCAAAGGGAAGATCAATATCTATCTCGATTTTAAAGATGCCGGTGTAACCGAAACCTACAGGCAGATCAGGGAAGCCGGTATGGAAAAGCAGGTAGTGGTATATGTAAATAAAATACCACAGTACAGGGAGTGGAGAAAAACGGCGCCGGGGATGCCTTTAATTACCAGCGTTATGGAAGAGGTGAAAAACAAGGAACAACTGACCTTTTTCCTGGGGCAGGGATCCATTGAAGTGCTCGACAATGTTTACGACAGGGAAATGGTAACAACGGCAAATGATAACGGGGTAGCGGTATGGTTAGACGTGCAAAGCGGTGATGAAGGCGCTGATGACTGGAACGAGGCGTTGCAAAGAGGTATACAGGGCATCCAGACCGATCATCCCGAAGCATTGATCGCTTACTTGAACAAGAGTGGTTTGCGCAACGGACTGGGAAAGGATCTGACTAAGGAAGATCCTTACACGAAGTACAAAAAGAAAACTTACAGGGAGCTTAAAAATATAAAATATGGTAAAGCGCCCGGCGATGAAAACATGTTTGATGCTTATTTTCCGAAAGATATGCAGCCCAATGCCAGGGTAATTGTGTATATACACGGCGGTGGCTGGACCCGTGGCGATAAGGACGAGTTTCCCAGGCAACTGATTGAAGAGCTGGTGGGTAAACGCGGCTACCTGGTTGTTTCCATGAACTACCGTTTGGTAAAAGACGGGCAGGATCGTTTTCCGGCACAGATTGAAGACGTGCAAAAAGCGCTGGAGTTTATTACTAAAAATGCGGGGAAATATAAATATAACGGCAATGAATATGCGTTGATGGGCGGCAGCGCCGGCGCTCATTTGGCCATGCTGTACGCTTATGGATATGATAATGCAAAGCAGGTAAAAACAGTGATTGACCTGTGGGGTCCCACGGATTTTACCGATAAATCGGTACGCCCCGATGGCAGCGATGCAGATAAAATCGTCATTAATTTTCTGGGTGAAAAAGATGAAAACGCGCAGGTGGCGAAAGACGCCAGTCCTGCCTGCCGGCTCACCAAAGAAACAGCGGTGCCAACCATTTTGTTTCATGGCGGGGAGGATCCCTTAGTAAATGTGAGCCAGGCGCAAAACCTGTATAAAAAACTACAGGAATTGGGAACACCGGCCCAACTGGAAATTTATCCCGGTGAAAAGCATGGTGTTGGCCCTGCAGCGGCTGTTGATGTATTTGCCAAAACTTTTGCCTGGCTCGAAAAATATTATCCCTCAAAATAAAAATAACCGCTATGCACAAAATAATGCTACTGGCAGGATGGTTTCTGCTTTATGGCTGCACAGGCAGCAATACCACCGGTAATGAAGAAGGTAAAATTGAGCATATCATTGTTATTACCACCGACGGTTTACGCTGGCAGGAATTGTACAAAGGTATGGACAGTCTTATTACCGCTAATGGGAGGTTTAACCAGGGCCGGGGAGACAGTGCAAAAATATTTGAAAATTACTGGGCCGCGAATGAAACGGAGCGGAGGAAAAAGCTGTTACCTTTTTTCTGGGACAGCATTGCGCAAAAAGGACAGCTCTATGGCAACCGTGCTTACGGTAATAAAGTGGATGTTGCCAACCCTTACTGGTTCTCTTACCCGGGATACAATGAAATTTTTACGGGCTACCCCGATACCGCCATTAATTCGAATGAATATAGGCCCAACCCGCATACCACGGTACTGGAATACATTAACCGCCAGGAAGGATTTAAAGACAGGGTAGCGGCTTTTGGCGCATGGGGCGCTTTTGACCGCATCCTTAATAAGGAGCGTTGCGGGTTCCCGGTAGTGTCGGCTTTCAGCTCTACGGGTGGCGATCAGCCAACACCTAAAGAAGAGCTGATCAACGCCATGCTTAAAAACTCCTATAAGCCTTTTGGCGAAGGAGAATGCCTTGATGTATTTACCCATTATGCCGCTATGGAATACCTGCAGGAGAAAAAGCCGCGTGTGCTTTTTATAGGCTATGGCGAAACCGATGAATGGGCGCATGCCGGCCGGTACAAAGATTACTTAGACGCTGCGAGGCAGGTAGATACATGGATAAAAGAGATATGGGAATATGTGCAGCGTACACCGGAATACAGGAACAAAACTGCGCTTTTTATTACAACAGATCATGGCCGCGGCGATATCAATAAAGATCAATGGACAGGTCATGGCAGCAGGAGTGTTGCGGATTCGCATGAAATGTGGATGGCGGTAATGGGACCCGGCATACCAGCCAAAGGAGAAGTAAAAACACCAGGGCAGTTGTACCAGCAGCAATCTGCGCAAACCATTGCTTCCCTGCTGGGACTGCGTTACCAGGCCGATCATCCCATAGCTGAGGAAATAAAAGAGATCAGGGACTGATCATAAATCAATACTATTCCTACATGATTAGAATAAACAGCAGGAAAGAGAAGGGTTACCGGCATGCCGGCTTTATTAGCTTATGTGTTATTTTTTGTATGGCGGTGCAGGCGCAAACAACAGCGGTAAACCCGTTCCCTCCCGCCCCCGGCCCGGACAGGATTGTGCTGAATGTTACCCGGGATCCGGCTACATCAATAGCCGTAAACTGGCGTACATGCGATACCGTTAGAGAAGGTTTCCTGGAGATCATGCCTGTTACGGCCGACCCCCGTGCTGTTGACAAAGCATTGCAGAAGCAGGCAAAAAGCGAAGCCTTTCAGTTTGAAGATATTGCTGCCAACTATCATTCGGTTACCGTTTCCGGTCTTACTCCTAAAACAGCATACATGTACAGGGTGGGGCAGGGTGCTTACTGGAGTGAATGGTTTCATATCAAAACCGCCGGAAAATCCGGCGACAAACTTTCGTTTATTTATTTGGGTGATGTGCAGGCAGGTATAAAAACATTATGGCCAAGAGTTATACGGGATGCTTATGCGAGGATGCCGGAGGCCAACTTAATTTTATATGCCGGCGATATTGTAAACCGGGGTAACAATGACGTGGAGTGGGGGGAGTTATTCTATGGCGGAAGCTTTATTCACAGCACTATACCAGGCATGCATTCGCCGGGCAACCATGAATACGCCCGCACGGGTGATACGCTTTCGGCTTTCTGGCGTCCGCAATTCTCGCTTCCCGAAAACGGGCCGGAAGGTTTAAAGGAATCATGTTATTACACCGACGTGCAGGGTATGCGTTTCATTTCCATCAATTCTTACCGGGTAGAAGAATCGGATGAAGACCTGCAAAAGCAGAAAGTATGGGTAGATTCGCTGCTGCGCAATAACCCTAACCAATGGACTGCCGTTTTGTTTCATCATCCCTTTTATTCCATACGGCCTACCCGCGATAATATACGGATGCGCAATACTTTTAAACCCCTATTTGATAAGTATAAGGTGGATATTGTACTGCAGGGTCACGATCATGCGTATGCGCGGGGGATGCAGAAAATAGAAGGCGCCACCAAAAACGAAAGATCGGGTACGGTATATGTGTTGTCGGTAAGCGGGCCTAAAATGTCATCCAAATTTGAAGGTGGCTGGATGGACGTATCGGCCACCTATACCCAGCTTTACCAGTTGGTAACGGTTCAGGGAAATACATTGCAGTACAAAGCATATACTGCTACGGGAGAGCTCTATGATGCGTTTGACCTGGTGAAACAAAAAGGCAAACCCAATAAGCTGGTAGAAAAAAATAATCAGCAATAAAGTATTGTTCGCATTTTTTTTATCGTCATCATTTGATCTATATTATGCAGGTAAAAAGGAATCACCATATTTTTCAGCACAGCGTGGTCTGTTGTTTTGCCATTCTGGTTTTCGCAAAAGCGCAGGCACAGCAAAATAATCCCTATCCTCCGTCTTCTTATCCAGACAGGATCGTACTGAATGTAACCCGGGACCCTTCCACATCCCTGGCGGTTAACTGGCGTACGCACGACAGTATTACTGCCGGATCGGCCGAAATTATGGTAGCCGCTTCCAACCCGGACGATACGGCAAAAGCCACCGTAGTAAGTGCTAAAACGGAATCTGTAACACATACCGGAATAGTGGCGAACTATCATTCAGTTGTGTTTAACGGTTTGCAGCCCGGAACCCGGTATATGTATCGGGTGGGCAATGGCAACTACCGGAGCGAATGGTTTCATGTAAAAACTGCAGGAAACCCGGGTGAGCCTTTTTCTTTTATTTATATGGGAGATGTGCAGCAGGGTATGAGAACTTTTTGGCCGGGCGTAATTCGTGAAGCGTATGCAAAGATGCCCAACGCAAAACTTATTCTGTACGCGGGAGATATTGTAAACAGGGGGCGTAATGATCATGAATGGGGCGAATTATTTTACGGCGGAAGCTTTATTCACAGCACCATACCCGGCATGATGTCGCCTGGCAATCATGAACATGCCGATAATGCGGAGGGGGTAAACGAGCTAACCGCTTTATGGCGGCCACAGTTTACACTACCCGAAAACGGTCCTGAGGGATTAGAGGAAACCTGTTATTATACAGACGTTCAGGGTGTACGCTTCATTTCGCTGAACTCGCAGGCGATCTGGTTCGGCGGCGATGGGATGCAAAAGCAAATAAACTGGCTGGAGAATATATTATCCAATAATCCTAATCAGTGGACATGCGTGGTATTTCATCACCCGGTATATTCGGTAAAAGCCAACCGCGATAATAAAAACCTGCGGGAAAATTTTCAACCCCTGTTTAATAAATATAAAGTAGACCTGGTATTGCAGGGGCACGATCATGCGTATGGCCGGGGGATGCAGAAAATTCCCATGCCGGATAACAGCGGCATATCGCCCACCATGTACGTGGTGTCTATGAGCGGATCAAAAATGTATGCAGATGATCAACCTGCATGGGCCGATAAAAGCGGTGGTCACCTGCAGCTCTACCAGTTAATAACGGTAAATGGAAAGAAGCTTTCCTATCGTTCGTATACGGTAGCGGGTGAGTTATTTGATGCTTTTGACCTGGTAAAAAGAAAAAGCAAAAATAATAAGCTGATCAGTTTGAAATAATTATTTATGGTTGGTTGATCAGAAAGGAACTAACCTAAAAAAACTGTTCTTTTTAGTTAAATCGTGTTAATTTGTTTGCTAAAGTTGTATTTCTAAAAATAAAATATATCTAATGATGAAATTTAAGTACTGCTTCTCCGGTTTGGTAATGCTGTCGTTTGTATTAATGACACAAGCGCAAACCACCAAAGCCACTTCATCTGTACCAAACCAGCCCAAAATAGTAGTGGGTATGATGGTAGACCAGATGCGCTGGGATTATTTATACCGCTTCCAGGACCGTTATACGGAAGGTGGATTTAAAAGACTGGTAAGGGAAGGATTTTCCTGTGAGAATACATTGATTGATTATTCCCCTACGATCACAGCCTGCGGACATACCTGCGTATATACGGGTTCTGTTCCCGCGGTGCATGGTATTGTAGGTAACGACTGGTACGAACGTTCTCTCGGAAAAACGATAGGCTGTGTGAATGATGAATCGGTTAATCTGGTGGGATCAGCAGAAGGTGGAACAGGCGAGTCGCCCCGTAATAACCTGTCAACTACCATTACCGACCAGTTGCGCATAGCATCCAACTTCCAGAGCAAAACAGTAGGTGTGGCTATTAAAGACAGGGCTTCCATTTTACCTGCCGGACATGCCGCCACCGCAGCTTTCTGGTACAATGGCAAAGATGGTAATTTTGTTACCAGCACCTATTACATGGAAGAGCTACCGGAATGGGCTAAACGCTTTAACGATAAAAAAGTAGTGGACACTTATTATAAGAACGACTGGAATACACTTTACCCCATCAATACCTATACCTTAAGCACGGCGGACGATAAATCATACGAGAACACTTCTAACGGAGAAGCAAAACCCGTTTTTCCACGCAACCTGAAACAGTTCATCGGTAAGAACTACGGTGCGGTACGCACAACGCCTTATGGTAATACCCTTACTTTTGATTTTGCCAAAGCCGCTATTGAAGGATATAACCTGGGTGGAGGAAAATTTACCGATTTTTTAGCGGTAAGCTTTTCCAGTCCTGATGCCATAGGGCATACCTACGGACCAAATTCTATAGAAATTGAAGATAATTACCTGCGTTTGGATAAAGAGCTGGCCGACTTCTTTACTTACTTAGATAAAAGATTCGG
>CAYVEI010000212.1:0-6796 GCA_964450515.1 uncultured Terrimonas sp.
TGGTGCAAAGCGGCTATTACGATGGCGCCTGTGATTACTTCAATGCCAAATACAATATGTGGCAAATGGATCCGGGCGGAAAGCTGCAAAGCCGTATGACATGGGAAGGCTATCGCAGCGGACACATGATGTACCTGCGTAAGAATGACCTGGCAACCAGCAACCAGCACCTGCGTGATTTTATATTAAAAACAACTCCCGGGCAGGAGGAAGGAGCGAAGTATGGAGGGGAGAGGTGAGAGGGGGTGTCAGGTATGGGGTATGGGGTATGCGGTGTCAGGTATGTGGTGTTGGGTAACTATATAACGGGAGGATGAATACGCCTTCTTTCACTTCTCTCTTTTCTTCTTCTGCACCTCGCGTTTCTGCTTGTATTTTTAATGATAGAATATTCGTAGCTTATAGCTGACCGATTGTTCTGATAGCAGCGCCCCGCTTTCGGGTTTCCCCGGGTTTTCGGATTTAATATCCATCACGGCGGACAAGTTGGAATTTTATTTGATTCCTTGTATTTCCTTCGAATTTCGGATTTACCTCTTCGGATTTGACATTTGAAATTTATTTGGTTCTTGATGCTTCGTATTTACGTTTTAATTTTTCACTTTTAAACTGTATTTTTCAGGTAACTATATTACCCGATGCGGTTAAAAAAAATCTTCTTTAGTTATTCCAGGGCCGATGCTTCTGATTTTGCTTTACAGCTTGCGCTCGATCTTAAAAAGGAGGGCTTTAATGTTTGGATTGACCAGCAGGATATCCGGGCCGGAACAGAATGGGACCTGGAAATTGAAAAAGCCTTAGAAACCTGCGATTGCTTATTGTTTATAGAAACGGAAAAATCGGTAAGCTCCAATAATGTGCTGGATGAAGTATATTATGCACTGGATCAGAAGAAAAAGGTGATACCTGTTATCCTTTACGACAGCAAAACGCCTTTCAGGCTACAGCGGTTACAGCATGTAGATTTTACCAAAGATTATGAAGCCGGCCTTGCCCATTTAATAAGCGAATTAAAAGGGAGTGCGGCTGCTGATTTTTTTCAAACCGGAGAGCGAAAAACGCAACAAAAAGATACAAAGCCATTTTTTACAAAAAATGCAACACGTATATTAATTATTACCTGTATTGCAATGGTAATAGCTGCAGTTGTTATGTACTCAGCAAAAAATAAGGAGGTGGCAATTAACAGTTATGATAAAATAGTAAACGCAGATGATACGGCTACAGGCGAAGCATTAGTGGATGCTGATCTCAACATACCATCAAAAAGTGAAGTGCCGGGGGAAGGGGAAGCAGAAAATAAAATCATAAAGTCCCGGGCGGGTAATAAAACGGCAAACAATGCAGCAAAAAGAATAGCAAACTTGAATGAAACTTTTGCAGGCAACTGGCAACTGGTTAATGTGGAACCAGGGGCCACATCACAAAAAGGGTACCTGAATATTGAAGACATAGATGGCGAAAAAGTAAAGATCAAAAGCTATGTTCAGTTCTATTACGCTAAAACAAACGACACTGCTTTTTTGAGCATATTCAATGGGTTTGCCGGCTGCGCGTCCTGTGTTTTACAGGAGGAAACAAAGATTACCGCAGAGGATATTGCCATTGCTACACAACGGTATGAAATTTTAAAGGAAGACAGGCCGGGTGCAGGAAAGGCAGGTGACACCGTTGTGAATGCGGGATCTAATCAATCCATCAGGGCGTCTGTTACGTTGTACCTGCCCGATGCCGCAACAGCAGTAATTAAAGTGCAACGCACTACTCCTGCTGAACTTTCTCATGGAATAGTGCTTGAACCTTTTGTATACTCATTCCGGTTCAGAAAAGTGGAATAAAACAAATTTAAACCGCGGGAAGCGACAATAAAAAATGCTAAACCATCATGGCATGAAACCAAACAGCTTGTTTGTCCTGGTATTTGTTTTTGGGGTATTCGTTTCTGTTCGTGCTGTTTCCCAGCCGGATACTACCACTACACGGCAACCGCTTCCTGATCACCCCCGTATTTTGTTGTTTGCCGGTGAAGAAGCTGTTGTAAAAAGAAATATTGAAGCAGACACCATTTGGAAAAACCTGCATAAAGCCATCTTATCCGAATCGGATAGGTTGCTTGAGCTTGCACCGGTTGAAAGAATTATGACCGGCCGCCGCCTGCTCAGCATTTCACGTGAAGCTTTGCGGAGATTGTTTTTTCTTTCCTATGCCTGGCGTATGACCCATGAAGAAAAATATTTGTTGCGGGCGGAGAAGGAGATGCTGGCAGTTGCTGCATTCACCGATTGGAATCCTTCCCACTTCCTGGATGTGGCCGAAATGACGATGGCGGTTTCTATAGGCTACGACTGGTTGTATAATAAACTGTCGCCCGCTTCTCGTGAACTCATCAAAAATGCTATTATTCAAAAAGGGCTAAACCCTTCCTTTGATCCCAAAAACAACAATTGGTTAAGATCGGAAAACAACTGGAACCAGGTATGCAATGCAGGTATTACCTATGGTGCGCTGGCGGTATATGAAGATGATCCGGAGCTTTCGCTTTTGCTCATCAACAGGGCGGTTGGATCCATTCCCGTGGCGATGAGGGAATATGCTCCTGATGGTGCGTATCCCGAAGGGTATTCGTACTGGGGATATGGCACCAGCTTTAACGCCATGTTTTTAAGCGCCATTGAAAAACTTTTTAAGAAAGATTTTGAGCTGGGCGCTATTCCGGGGTTTTTGAAAACAGGCGGCTACCTCGAAAATATGACCGGGCCAACAGGCACACCATTTAACTATTCGGATGCAGGCATAGGTGGTGGCTTACAGCCTGCTATGTTTTGGTTTGCCTCCAGGCTTAAAGATCCGTCACTGTTGTGGGTAGAACGCGACCGGCTGCTTAAAAATGATCCGGAAAATTTTATAAAGGACAGGTTGTTGCCTGCTATTTTGTTATGGAATGCAGGTATACCTACCCGTGATATACCACCACCCGTGTCTTTACTATGGGTTGGACATGGAACAACGCCGGTAGCATTGATGCGTACTTCATGGACCGATATCGCCGCTATTTTTGTGGGAATGAAAGGCGGCTCTCCATCTGTTAATCACGCGCATATGGATATTGGCTCTTTTGTTATGGATGCCGACGGGGTACGATGGGCGATGGATCTTGGTATGCAGGATTATGAATCGCTGGAATCCAGGGGGCTGCAAATATTCGGGAGAACCCAGGATGCCCAGCGCTGGACAGTGTTTCGGTATATTAACCAGGCGCATAATACCCTTACAGTAAACAACCGGCACCAGCAGGTAAATGGCCATGCGCCCATTATCGCTTCATCGGCAGATCCTTCTTTTATGAATGCTGTTACCGATATGACAACAGTTTATAAAGGAGCTTTAATAAAAGCCAAACGTGGGATCGGGATAGTAAACAGGCAATATGTTGTTATTCGTGATGAAATTGAAACAACGGATACCACTACCACCATCCGGTGGAACTTATTAACGCCCGCCGCCACAAAAATTACCGGTAAAAACAATATAGAGCTTTCGCAAAACGGCAAGAAACTTTTATTGCAGGTTCAGTCAAAAGCCGATGTTGTTATGAAAACATGGACAACAGCGCCGCCAAACAGCTATGACGCTGCCAACCCGGGAACCATAATGGCGGGGTTTGAAGTAACCGTTCCTGCACGTACCCGCACCGCTATTACCGTTAAATTAATACCTGAAAAAGCGATTCGCAGCGCCACAATGCGTGTGCCTGCTTTGGAACAATGGGGGCAGAAGAGAGGATTAATCAAATAGGAACAACTCGGTAATGTGTATATTAAGTGCCTTTGCGATAGCGGCGGCATGACTGATGGAAGTATTAATCGTTCCTCTTTCAATTCTGCCGATCTGGCTCAGTTCAAAACCCGTTCTGTAAGAAAGTTCCTCCTGGGAAACCTGCTTTGCTTTGCGAAGCGCACGTAGCCGTTCTCCAAACTTTTTTACAAATTGATCGTCCTTGAAATACTTCACCCGACCAAATTGACGTTTTAGAGCAAATTATATTAGAGCAAATTTGCTCTATTTTTTGATTTTGAAAAATTACAATACCATGAAAATCAAAAGTTTCAATCCGGGGATGCGCCTATTTATGCTGGCTTTCCTGCTGATCACGTTCTCCTGCAAAAAAGATAACCCAGATTTCTTGATCACTTTATCCGCCCCGGATCCCTGTGCAAACACCGTTTGCCTCAATGGCGGTCATTGTGTTAATGGCGACTGCGTTTGTCCTGAAGGTTATGGAGGAGCTGATTGCAGCCAGCAGATCACCCCACGTAAAATTAAAATAACCAAAATTGAAGTAACTAAGTTCCCTGCAACCACCAATAACGGGGGTGGATGGGATGCTTCAAGCGGAGCTGATATATTTCCTGAGCTGTCAAAGGGTGATGCTGTGTTATGGAAAAGCTCAACTTATTATGAAAATGCAAGCCCTTCCAATGTGTATGCATTCAACATCAACCCGGCAATAGATTTAACCGAACCCCAGGATCAATATATAATCAGACTATATGATTATGATAGCGGTTTGTTTGAGTCAGATGATTTTATGGGAGGAATTATTTTCACTCCGTATTCCAAATCGAATGGATTCCCTTCAGTATTGTCCCTTGATGCAAATGGTGGAGTAGCATTTAAATTGTACCTGTCATATGTATGGTAATAAAAATCATTTTCATTTCTAAATCAGCTTTTTTAAAGGCTACTTATAAGTTAAATATATTTCAACCTAAACCCAATTCATTATGAAAAAGAACATAGCATTCACTGTCATTTGTATGGTTATTACCTCTATGGTATTGGCACAAACAACGGAAATTGACAGGGGGTATATCGGCATATCATTAGGCCCGGCTATACCGTTAAGCAGTTTTGGAAAGGATGGCGCAGGCACAGGAGGGGTACTTGATGCACATTTTGCATATAAGCTGAAAAAGAATGCGGGGCTGGCAGTGCTGCTTCGCGGCCAGTATCATCCTGTTAACGTGCAATCACTGGCTGGTAGAATGAGGCAGGCGGTTCCCGGGGTAAATACAAATGTGAAAGGCGACGGATGGAACAGCGGCGGTTTGATGGCAGGAGTTTATTCTGCCTATCCCTTAGATCAGAAAGGTACCGCCATATTTGAGCTGAAAACGCTGGCAGGGTTTATGACTGCCGCCTCACCCATAGTTGATATGCGTTTTTCATCACCGGAAGGATCGGGATGGGTGAGACAGCACAGCACTACTGCAACAGCATTTTCATATCTGGTTAATCTTGGGATGAGGTTCAATGCGGGTAAGAGGATGGCCTTTATGCTAAACGCCGATTATATGGATTATACGCCAAGCTTTAAAAATGTTAGCATAACAACGAGCATTGGCACAAAGGAAACGTTTAATGTGAGTCAGCATATCCAAACCATAAATATCAGCGCCTGTCTTGCTTTCAGATTAAAGTAAATGTATGCAATCTATTGCTGTATACTGTTTCTTCGCACTTACTATGTTCTTCCGGGATTATATCCCGGTAATAAAATGAGAAGTTCTGAGTATTATTTTCTTATCCTGCGCTCCCGGAACATAATATACGGTTTGTATGAAGTGCTTTTTTACTTTTTTATTATTGACGGTAACTTTACTGAGCGCAACCGCACAGCCGCCTACCTATGCCGAAATGCTGGGCTGGCCTAAAGATGCCAGGGTTATTATTTTACATGTAGATGATGCCGGTATGTCGCATGATTCGAATGAAGGAGCTATGAATGCATTGGATAAGGGAGTGGCCTCTTCCTTTAGCGTGATGATGCCCTGCCCGTGGGTACCCGAAATAGCAAGGTATATCAGGGCTCACCCGCGTCACGACGGCGGATTGCATCTTACGCTTACTTCCGAATGGAATAATTACCGTTGGCCGCCATTATCGGGCAAGCCGGCTGTTCCCGGGCTGGTGGATACCGAAGGCGCCATGTGGCAGGAAGTGGAAGCTGTAGTAAAGCATGCTGCTGCCGATGAGGTGGATAAGGAGATCAGGGCGCAGTTAGACCGGGCTCTAACCATGGGTTTTACACCTACACATCTCGATTCCCACATGGGAACACTCTTTGCCTCTGAAGCCTTTTTAGAAAAATACATCAGGCTGGGTATTGAAAAACAAATACCGGTAATGTTTCCCGGCGGGCACAACAGCTATTTAAAGGAAGAGCTGATGGGCAAAGAAAAAGAGGCCTTGCAAAAAGCGGGTAAATGGACAAATGACGCTAAACAGAAAGAGCCCGAAATACTGCAAAAAACTGCTGCCATCGGTAAAATGATCTGGGATGCCGGTTTACCGGTGCTGGATGATCTTCACAAAAACAGTGGCGACTGGAATATACCTGCCAATGCCAGAACATCGGATGCTGCGTTACAAAAGTTTTACACTCAAAAATACAGTGAAACGATCGGCGCCTTAAGGCCCGGGCTTACTATGGTGATCATGCATTGCACCAGTCCCTCTGAAATTTTCGGACATATCTCTGGTTCAGGTACAAGGCGCAAGGGGGATATGCTGGCAATGATGGATCCTGCCTTTAAAAAATTCCTGCAGCAAAAAGGCATTATAATTACTACCTGGCGCGAAGTAATGGAGAGAAGAACTAAGCTGAAATGAAACACAGGATACCCCAAACCTCCCGGAATCCTTTTATAAATTCCGCGGAGATCCGGATACCTGTAACCACAATCAATCATCCAGCCGGAAGGAGATCTTGCAGATTACGCCAAACGTGGTTACT
>CAYVEI010000213.1:0-6794 GCA_964450515.1 uncultured Terrimonas sp.
TTAATAACATTGGGAGTTGACAGCAATGTAACAACTATGACCCGTTTTTTGCCGTTCGGTTCAGGATATTCAAAAAAAACAGGCAACCCGGAGGTTGCCTGTTACATGATTAAATCCTTTCCTGCAAATTACTTATTGCGGATACCCGGGATTTTGCGGAGTAAGGTTTGGGTTATTCAACATTTCCTGTACGCCCAGCGGAAACAGGAGGTGCTTTTCCTGTAAAGGCTGGTTGGAGCTTTTATTGATATGCCCTACAAAATTATCGAAGCCGTTGGTGGTTTCGTTGTATACTTTTCTTAGGCGTACCATATCGAACCAGGTAATACCTTCGTAGCAGAGCTCATGCCAGCGTTCTCTCCACACGGCTTCACGGAAAGTTTCCTGCGTATAGGCGCCAATAGCAGGAGTTACGAGTTCGGCCCTGTCTCTGATCCTTTTAAATGCATCATATGCGCTTTGATCGCCGGCTGCTACTTCATTTTTTGCTTCTGCATAAATTAAAAGCACTTCAGCATAACGGATCTGCGGTACATTCAAATCATTACGTGCACTGCCTTTTACGCCAGGGCTGCCAAATGCTACCACGTTAAAATGTTTAAAAATATAGGGCGCACCCAGGTCAAACGGAGCGCCATCGCCATTGTGGTAATAGCTGGTGTAGAAATAACCCTGCTGATCCGCTGCCCTCAGATCGCCTGCTTCATAGGAATCATAAAAGGATCGGGTGGGAACTGTGCTTCCGGTACCGTTTGCACCATAAACGCTTACGGCTTTAAAGTTGGGAAACATGTTTTCCATAGGATTGCCGGCAACATCAGCAAGATACTGGAGTTCGAAAAGGTGCTCCAGCTTGTTTTCAGTATTAACATGATGCACTTCACCGTAGGTGTTAAAGAGGTTAATTACAGAGGGATTTGCATTGGCGTAATCAATTACTTCTTTGGCTTTGTCGGCCGCTAATTGATAATAAGCTGCTCCTTTATTAAGGGGCTGCCCCGCCATGGTAAGATATACTCTGGACAATTGTGCTTTTACTGCAGCCAGTGAAACCCTTCCGCTCGCATCCATCCAGGGTAAACCCGATGCTTCTGCTTCTGTGAGGTCTTTTACGATCAGGTTATACACATCTTCCTGGGCTGTACGGCCGGGAAAGAAATCTTCCGAGGTAGCCGACTGCGGTGTAGTGATCAAAGGAATATCGCCCCATAATCTTACTGCGTAAAAATAGGCCCACGCACGGAGGAATTTGGCTTCACCCAAAATTCTATTTTTCTGGGCTTCATCCATTGGTGTTATACCGGGAATTTTATCAAGCGCCAGGTTGGCGTTTGCAATTACCCTGTACAGTCCGTTCCACCAGTTGATAACATGGCCGGTATTGCCATCGTATACCAGCGAGTAAAGGTTATTCAGATCAGAGTTTTGCGCTGTTTCCGTTGTGGAAGTTCCGGTAACCGCTTCCAGCAATTGCCAGTTGGAAGAAAAAATACCGGCGCCATTACCAAAAAAACGGGTGTCGGCGTAAACGGCTGCAATAGCGGCTTCCGCATGTTCGGGTATGGTGTAAAAATTATCGGGGGTTAAATTGGATGGATCCTGCTCTTCCAGGAATTTTTTACATCCTGATGCGAGCAGCATCGTTCCGCAAAGGATAAGAGCGCCTGCTTTTTTTATTTTATTAAAATTCATAGTAAATATCTTTAATGTTTTTAGTGAGTTAGAGTCCGATGTTTATACCCAAAAGATAAATGGTTGGTTTAGGGTAGCTATGCCAGTGCTGTCCCTGCGAAAACGCGTTTCGGGCATCATCTGCATAACCGCCTGTAGGTGTTGTTTCCGGATCGGTGGTCAGGTCTTTGCCGGCAATAATGAAAGCGTTTTGAGCGGAAGCATAAATCCTCAGTTTGCTTAATCTTAGTTTTTCGGTAACACTATGCGAAAAGTCATAGCTCAGTAAAAGGTTTCTGCCGCGTATAAACGAGCCATCCTTGATCCAGCGGGTATCAACATTGGTTACATAGCCCGCTCTTGTATCGCGTAGCTCAGCGATAGGGGTATTTTGATTGTCTGGTGTCCACGCGTTCAGCACGGTTCTATAGCTGTTGGCCAAAGAAACACGGTCTTCACTGGAATGTGAGGTCATATCTAAAATATCATTGCCATAAGAGTATTGCAGATCAATCATCAGTCCGAAGTTTTTGTATCGGAAATTGTTGATGAATGAGCCCCAGCCGTCAGGGCTGCCATTGCCAATGATCATACGATCGGCGTCTGTAATGGCGTAGTCGCCGTTCACATCTAAGTATTTAATATCACCGGGCAATATGGTCAGCCCGTTGCGATAGCTCACGAACTTGGCTGCTTCCGCTCTTTCAGCTTCGCTCCATGTTCCCAGGCGTACCAGTCCCCAGAAAGAACCTGCCGCTTCGCCAATGCGAATGATGTTGGTGGGGTTGGTGAAATTAGCGCCGCCCACATTAAAAATGTCGGCCGGAGTGGCTAAGGAAAGCACTTTGTTCCGGTTCATGGAAATGTTGAAGGTAGAGGTCCAGTTAAAGTTTTCATTGTTTATAACAACAGCAGTTAACCCCAGCTCTATCCCTTTGTTTTCCATAGAGCCTATATTCTTCCTGATGCTGGCATAACCACTGGTGCGGGGTACCGGTGCATCCAGCAGCATGTCTGTAGTTTTCCTGTAGTAATAATCGGCTTCTAAGGTGACCCGGTTGTTAAACAAACCCAGTTCCACTCCAAAATCAGTTTGCGCTGTTTTTTCCCATCTCAGATCCGGGTTGGCCAACCTGTTGATACCTGTTCCGCCTACACGTGCATTATCAATAATAGCTGCATAGTTTGAGCTTAATAATGACAGGGATGAATACGGCGGTATTTCGGAGTTGCCGGTTACACCATAGCTGGTACGTATTTTTAAATTAGAGATCACTGCATTATCCCTCAGGAAATCTTCTTCCGATACTCTCCATGCCAATGCGGCAGAAGGGAAGAAAGAATATTTCTGGGTTTCACCAAATTTTGAAGAGCCGTCTGCACGTCCTGTAAAGGTGATCAGATACCTGTCTTTCAGGCTATAGTTGATCCTTCCAAAATAAGAGTTAAAAGCGAATCTTGTTCTGTTGGAACTGTATCCCGGGCTGGTGCTGCCTGCGCCCAGGTTATTGTACATAAAATAGTCGGTTGAAAAATTCTGGATGCTGGCGCCGCTCCTGTAAAAATTGGTTTCCTGCCACGATATACCCAATAATGCGGTAATGGAATGTATGTCATTGAACCGTTTATTATAGGTGAGGTAATTTTCCAGCGACCAGAAATTTTCTCTCCTGTTGTCGGCATTGGCTGTGCCTTTTTGATTAATGGCTAAGGTACGGCTCTGCGATTGGAGGTTTTCCTGTGCCATAATGTTTGTACCCAATACCGTGCGCATTTCCAAACCTTTGGCCAGGCTGATATTGGAATAAACACTTCCTATAGTGGTTTGTGTATTTAATATATACCGGGTATCCGTTAAGCGGTGCACTACATTATCGCGGCCTTCCGCGTTGGGATAATTCCTGTTGTCGGCCCAGGTGCCGTCATCGTATTTTACAGGCATAAAAGGGAAATCTTCCACGATGCTGCGCGGAACCTGGTCGCTCTGGTCTACTATATTTTCTTCCTGGTTATTGTATGTTAATGTGCCGCCTACCCTTAACCAGGGCTTGATCTCGCTGTCGAATGAAAACCTTGCCGAATAGCGTTTCAGGTAAGAAGTCAGCAGCAATCCCTGGTCGTCGCGGTAACCCAGCGATGCAGAAAATGTGCTGTGCTCATTGCCTCCTGAAAAACCCAGTTGGTGGTTTTGCGATAGTTTATTTTGTGTGGCTTCTTCTAACCAGTTGGTATCATATTTTGGATTGCCATTGCTGTCGAAAAGCCTGGGGTCTGTTCTGGCCAATGCCGGGTTTCTGCCAACATATTTGCCGTCGGCCCATCCCTGGGGATCATATTTTTCCATGTTTTTATAAGCCAGGTCTTCCACGGCCAGAAATTCTTTCGCGTTCAATACCTTGGTCCTGATAGGGCCAATAGTAGGAACACTTACATCTACATCGTAAGTAACTTTTCCGGGGCCCGATTTGCCACGCTTTGTAGTGATCAGAATAACGCCGTTGGCGCCTCTTGCCCCGTAAATGGCTGTAGAAGACGCGTCTTTCAATATTTCAACCGATACAATATCATTGGGATTAATATAATCAATAGCCTGGCTGGCCTGTGTTTGATTATTGATCGGCATCATTACCCCGTCAATTACATACAAAGGGTTATTGGAAGAATTGATGGAGCTGAAACCACGGATGCGGATATTGGTTCTTCCACCCGGGCGGCCGGAGTTGGAGTTTACCTGTACCCCCGTAACCTTGCCTGCCAGCGACTGGCTGAGGGAAGATACGGAACGTTCCCTGAGCTTGGCTTCAGAAACGGTTCCAACCGCGCCGGTAAGATCGGACTTTCTTGTTGTACCATACCCGATCACTACCACGTCTTCCAGCGCTTTTGTATCTGCTGCCAGTTCTATATTAATGGTGCTGCGGTTGTTTACTTTAATGGTTTGTGTGGTGAAACCTACGAATGTAAAAACAAGCTCTGCGTTGCCGGGAGCGCTGATGCTGTAATTACCCTGTTCGTCAGTAGTGGTTCCGGCGGATGCGCCTTTTACTGTAACCGATACGCCATATAATGGCTGAGATTCGGCAGTAACTTTTCCTGTTACCGTTATGGTTTGCTGTGCAACGGCAAATAAGTTACAAAGGCCGAGAAGGGCGAAAAGAAATATTCCTTTTTCCCATCCCATAAAAGGGGGCTTTTTTTTGATCATAAAAAGATAGTTGATTTGGTTTTAGTATGTGAATAGAAAAATACTCAGGTAACTGAAGTGGAATATACCCTGGTAAAATGCGGCTGCGTCAGCATTGCTGCTTCAGACGCCTAAAAATGGCAATAAATAAAAACTACCGGAGAAGGCAAAGGATGTCTCATAATGGTTAAAGTTAAGCTCGTTAGTAATGTTGGTTTTTGTTTCAAAACAAAACGCCTTAACAATTTTGTTTTGACATATTATGTTTGTATAAAGCTGATAAGTTCGCTACAAGTAAAGTGGATACATCTTCCGGCAGGTTCCGGCTTGCAGTAAATAAGAATTATGATGCTAAGGTGCAATCATGCTATACGGTATTCTTTTCTTTAAGCAATCATCAGCAAATGATACCCGGATTCAGATAACCCCGGTTTCATGAAAACAAAAGAAATCACTATTGTCCGACTAAAATAATACAAAAAAGCGGTTCGAGAGAACCGCTGAATGGTTAAGTTTGATTTACCACAATTAAACAATAACCATGTCTAAAGTTAAGGAGTTTACCGGACAGCCGGTGTTATCACAAGTATTGGATTTGATAAGTAGTTCTTTAATTAACAAAGTAAACAGAAAGTATAAAGCCAACCGGTATTATAAAAAGCTACCGTTACGCGTACATCTGGTAAGTCTTTTATACGGAGTGTTCAGTTATTGCAATGGGCTTCGGGAGCTATGCGAGGGTTTGTTGGCCTGTGAAGGGAAGCTGGCGCATTTGGGTTTCGATAAAGCCCCTGCCCGCAGCACTCTTTCGGATGCGAATCGTAAAAGAAGCTTCCTGGTCTTTGAGATGATTTATACCGAATTAGTAAAGCAATATCAGAGTTTTATCTCGGACAGCCGGTTAAAGGGATTGAGTATCAGGAATCTTAAAATAATAGACAGCAGTACCATTCAGTTATTCAGCGAGTTGTTGCAGGGTGTAGGACGCAACACCAAAGATGGGTCGCGCAAAAAAGGAGGGATCAAGGTTCATACAATGATGGACGCTTTCAGCGGCGTAGCAGAATTTGTGCGTATGACAGCTGCTCGCGAACACGACCGGAAGTTCTTGTACCAATTGGATTTACCGGCCAACAGTTGGCTGGTATTTGATAAGGCATACAATGTTTATGGTCAGTTTTTAAAATGGACAGAGCAAAAGATATGGTTTGTTACCCGCATGAAGGATAATGCCGTTTTTCATGTAACCAAGGTACTGGTGGATAAAACCAAGAAGAAAAATGCAAAAGGAATGTTGAAAGAGCAATATATTACGGTAGGTGTAAAACACAATGGCGCAGAGGCAGGACGTCTGAAACTCAGGCGCATAACGTTTAAAACGGAAGATGGCAAAGTCTATGTGTTCATTACCAACAATTTTACGCTGCCCGGCTCACAGATAGCAACGATTTACAAGAACAGATGGATGATAGAACTGTTGTTTAAGCAGATAAAGCAGAATTTCCCGCTTCGTTACTTCTGGGGTAACAGTGTTAACGCTATTAAGATGCAGGTATACTGTGTGTTGATCGCCCAACTGCTCATGGTGGTTATCAGAAAAAAAGCGGCCACAAAAAAGTCTTTTGCCAACATGATAACAGTGATCAGATTGCATTTAATGAGCTATGTGTCGCTGTTTGAATTTATCAAAGACACGTATAAAGCATGGAGGAAAACGCACAATGCCTCCTTTGCTTTTGCGACATAAAAAACAAGGGGGTACTTCCCCTGATTTTGAAACAATGTTTTTTACGCCTGTATCTCTTTACAGCAAAGCAATACAGCATTTTTTAACCCGATTTTTGTCGGACAATAATGATTGTAAATGTATAGTTCTTCGTTTAATAAAGTATAGCAATGCGTTGTGCAAACGTTTGCAATTTTTACAGGGAAGTGCCGT
>CAYVEI010000214.1:0-6752 GCA_964450515.1 uncultured Terrimonas sp.
CCGATGATATTAAGATGAACGGTGTGGCCGATGTTAGCCGTATGCTCGAAGGCCGCGCTGCAGGCGTAGCTATACAAAACGTTTCAGGAGCTTTTGGCGCTGCTCCTAAAGTGCGGGTTCGCGGAGCCACTTCTTTAAACGGCGATAATAAACCTTTATGGGTAGTGGATGGCGTGGTGCTGGAAGATATTATCAATATTTCCAATGATCAGTTGTCGAGCGGCGATCCTACTACTTTGCTGGGGTCGGCCGTGGCAGGACTGAATGCCAATGATATTGAAAGTTTTGATATTCTTAAAGATGCTGCCGCTACTGCATTATATGGCGCAAGGGCCATGAACGGGGTAGTGGTGATCACTACCAAAAAAGGACGCGCGGGCAAAACAACGGTAGCGTATACCGGTAATTTTACTACACAGCTCAAACCTGCATACGCCGATTATAATATCATGAATTCCCTGCAGCAGATGTCTGTGCTGGGAGAACTGGAACGTAAAGGATCCTTAAACCCTAATATCCTTAACCGTGCCGATAACGGAGTATATGGAAAGATGTATGAGTTAATGAACGCTGATGATAACGGAAATTTCCCGCTCCAAAACACCCTGGAAGCAAGAGCCGCTTTCCTGAAACGATATGCTGCCGCTAATACCGACTGGTTTGACATTTTATTCCGCAATAACCTGGTGCAGGAACACTCGCTGAGTATATCCGGTGGCACAGAAAAATCTCAAAGCTATTTTTCAATGAGCTATTATGGTGATGATGGCTGGACGATAGCGGATAAGGTTAACCGTTATACAATTAACTTCAGGAACAATTATAAATTTTCCGATAAGTTCTCCGCTGGATTTGCCACCCTGGGCTCTGTTCGTCAGCAAAAAGCGCCGGGAACCCTTGCCCGTAATCCCAACCCGGTAGAAGGGCAGTACGACCGCGACTTTGATATCAATCCTTTCAGTTTTGCATTAAATACCAGTCGCACCATTACCGCATATGATGAAAACGGGAACGGGGAATACTTCAGGCGAAATTTTGCGCCTTTTAATATTATCAACGAGCTGAGGAATAACTTTCTTGATATCAACATTATAGATTTAAGACTGCAGGGCGATATCAATTACCAATTCGCTAGAAACTTTACTTATGAATTTACCGGCGCACTGCGCTATGTAAAATCAACCCGTGAGCACCAGATCACTGAAAACGCCAACATGGCCGGGGCATACAGGTCGGCAGGAACGGCTACTATTGCTCAAAATAATAAATTCCTCTATCGCGATCCCGATGATCCCGAAGCGGAACCTGTTGTTGTGTTACCTTATGGTGGCTTCTACAACAGGGCCGAAGATTTTTTACTGAGCTATGATTTCCGCAACAGCGTTAATTATTCCACTGTTATAAATGATAAACACTCGGTAAACCTCCTGGGTGGTATGCAGGTGAAATCTGCCGACAGGCAAAACTTTAGCAATACCGGTTATGGGTATCAATACGATAATGGCGGCTTGCCTGCCATAGATTACCGGATCCTTAAACAAACCATTGAAAGTAATTTTCCTTACTATGAAATGGGCAGGGATTATGACCGGTTTGTTGCTTTTTATGCTACCGGCAATTATACCTTCAATTCCAAATATAACTTTACGGCTACGGGCAGGTACGATGGCTCAAACCGCCTGGGCAAATCAAGCACCGCACGCTGGCTGCCAACCTGGAGCGTGGCCGCTTCATGGAACGTAGACCGGGAATCTTTTATGCGGGGCATAAACTGGCTCGATAATTTATTATTAAGAGCGAGCTATGGTTTAACGGCAAGCATGGGGCCCGCCAATAACTCTAATGTGGTGCTGAGAAGCATTAATACAAACCGGCCTTATTTGTCTGAAAGAGAATCGGTAATTCAACTGGCTAATCTCGAAAATTCGGAGCTCACCTGGGAAAAATCATATACCGGTAATATTGGAGTAGATGCCAGTTTGCTGGAAAGAAGGCTGAATATTAGTATTGATGTTTACCAGCGGAAAAGCTTCGACCTGATCAGCCTCATAAAAACCTCCGGTATTGGCGGGGAAGCCTATAAAGCGGCTAACTATGCCGATATGGACTCCTGGGGTGGTGAATTGCTCCTCGGCGGAGAGATCATACGCCGGAGTAACTGGGGGTGGAAGAGTACCTTTACTTTTGGATACAATGAGAACAAAATTACAAATGCCAAAAATATTCCCGATATTTTCAGTCTTGTAGTAGCAGAAGGAGGCAATAAAGAGGGATACCCGGTTCGCAGCCTGTTTTCACTCAACTATAAAGGGCTGGAACACAACACCGGTATCCCGCAATTTGTAGATGAAAATGGAAAAACCGCTGCTGCTGTATATCTGCAGGATCAAAAAACGGAGCACCTCGTGTATGAGGGACCTGTTGATCCGCCCTTTAACGGCGGGTTTTCCAATACCTTTCATTACAAAGCATTTTCAGCAAATATTTTCATCACCTACCAGGCGGGTAATAAAATTAGATTATACCCGGCATTTAAAACCTATTATTCGGACTTAGATGCCATGCCTAAAGAGTTTAACGACAGGTGGGTATTGCCCGGCGATGAATTACTGACGAATATTCCTTCTATCCTGGAAGCTTTTGAAGCAGCGCAACTGAATGCCGCCTATCCTTATAATAATTATAATTATTCAACACAAAGAGTAGCCAAAGGCGATTTCATCCGTTTAAAAACAGTATCCCTTTCTTACCAGTTACCCGCAAATACTATACGAAGTATAGGGCTTAACAGTTTGTCGGTAACGGCTGCCGCAGCCAACCTGTGGCTTATATATGCCGATAAAAAATTAAAAGGACAGGATCCTGAATTTTTTAACTCGGGCGGTGTGGCGCAACCCATTCAAAAACAAATCACGCTTTCTGTAAAAGTGGGCATTTAATATTATTCGATCATGAAAAAGCTTTTTATATACTGCGTTATAATGTTACTTACGGTTAGCACCGGCTGTAAAAAATTTCTGGAGCGCCTGCCGGATAACAGAACCGAGCTTAACTCTCCTGAAAAGGTATCGCAATTGCTGGGTACAGCGTATCCCCAGGCAAATTATATGGACTTTTGCGAATCTATGTCGGATAATGTAACTGATAAAGGAGTGGGAGATCAGGATATCACCAATGCAGATGCTTATCTGTATAAAGATGTAACGGATAACCAGCAGGATTCCCCCGAATATTACTGGAACGCCTGCTATGCCGCTATAGCTGCCGCCAATCATGCCCTGGAAGCCTGCAATACCGCTGCCAACCCTGCCGATTACCAGGCCCAGAAAGGAGAAGCGCTTGTGGCCAGGGCCTATGCGCATTTTATGCTGGTAACCTTATTTTCAAAAATATATGATCCGGCTACCGCTGCTTCAGATCCGGGCATTCCCTATGTTACGGAACCGGAAAACGTGGTCATTAAAGCATATGAAAGAAAAACAGTGGCTTATGTTTATGAAATGATTGAAAAAGACCTGATGGAAGGATTACCCTTGCTGAAAGACCAGAATTATGCTGTACCCCGCTATCATTTTACCAAAATTGCCGCCAATGCCTTTGCTTCACGATTTTACCTGTTTAAAAAAGAGTATCAAAAATCGGTTGATTATGCCAGCCAGGTTTTTACCCCTTCTAATGTAACTACCCTGTTACGCCCCTGGAACACTACTTATCTTACTTATACTTACAGGGAAATGTGGGCGGAATATGCCAAAGCCAGTCAGCCGGCTAATTTACTGCTGGGAGAAACCTCCTCCTGGTGGGGACGGTATTATTACAGTGTGCGGTATGGTATGACATCCGCGATCCGCGATGATATTTTTGGAAGCAATGTTACCGGCGGTACCTGGGCGTTCAGAAACCATACCTATACAGCCGGTATCAATAATTATATGATCCCCAAGATCAACGAATACTTTGTACGCACCTCGGTAAATGCAAGCATAGGAACAGGCTATATAATGGTTCCGCTTTTTACGGTGGAAGAAGTATTGTTTAATAAGGCCGAAGCCAATAACGCCCTTAATAATACCAATGATGCCTTAACAGACCTTAACAGCTATGCTTCTGCCCGTATTGTTAATTATAATTCAGCAACGCATCGTATTACGGAAACGAAAATTAAAAATTTTTACGGTACTTCCGACCTGCAGGAAGGCATCCGGAAAACCATTCTTGATTTTAAACGGGCGGAATATGTACAGGAAGGGATGCGCTGGTTTGACATCTTAAGGCATAAGATTGTAGTAACGCACCGCACCATGGAAGGTGAGGTGATTGAACTGGGAGAAAATGATCCCCGCAGGATATTGCAAATACCCGAATCAGCAAAATTATCGGGTGTAGATCAAAATCCAAGATAGGGATAGATGATACAGATCAATAATAATAAATTCATAAATCACAATATGAAATCTTTACGAACGCTATGGGTTGCTTTTTTGTGTACTGCGGGCGTATTATCCTGCGGGAAGGATAATATTTCGGGCAATACAGATGATATCCCGGGGCTGGGTGGCGATACGTGGGTAAAAGGTCCTGTTGACGACTGGATACTCAGTAACCTTACTGTGCCATTGAACGTGTCGGTTAAATACAAATGGGACCAGTCGGAAATGGAATTTAATAAAATCGTTGTACCGCCCGATGAAGAAAAGATCATACCTGTTCTCAGTGCGGTAAAGCAGGTATGGATTGATAACTATGTGGCCGAAACCAATGAGCTGTTCATGAAAAAATACTGTCCCAAGTTTTTTGTGCTGGCAGGAAGCGCAAGCTGGAACACGGATGGAACCATTATACTGGGCCGGGCAGAAGGAGGGCGTAAAATATTGCTCTATCAAATAAATGATTTCCGCATAAAAGGCATGGCCGGCTATTTGCCGGAAGATTCTTTTGCCGTGAAAGAAATGTTCACTACCATCCAGCACGAATTTGCCCATATCCTGCACCAAAACGTGATGTATCCGCAGGAGTTTAAACAAATATCTGTTGGCAGTTATACCTCCAACTGGAACAATGTGAGCGATGAAGCCGCTAACGAGCTGGGATTCATTTCCGCCTACGCCATGTCTTTCCCCGACGAAGATTTTGTAGAAATGGCCGCCATTATGCTGGTAGAAGGCAGGGCATGGTTTAATACAATGGTAAATAATCTTAACAGCGAAGAGGCGCAAACTAAGCTGAGACAGAAGGAAGCCATGCTGGTCAATTATTTTAAAGACGTTTGGAACATTGATTTTTACAGTTTGCAAACCCGCACAAGGGCATCCATAACAGCGCTGTTGAAATAGGTTCAAAGAGAAAAAAATACACAGATGAAAAAGATCGCTTTATATATTTTATCAATAACGCTTTGCCTTACGGCATGCCGTAAAGACGAACCCGTTTTTGATCAGTCGCCCGATGAGCGCATTAATAAAACATTGAACGACTACCAGTCTGCGCTTGTGAGCTCGCCAACCGGCTGGAAGGCAACGGTTATACCGGGCAGTGGCGGTATTTACCATTTTTATTTCAGATTTAATAACGAGAACCGGGTATTCATGTTCTCGGATTTTGATACCATTACCTCCAAATACCAGAAAGAAAGCAGTTACCGTTTAAAAGCATTGCAGCAGCCCACCTTGATTTTTGATACCTATTCCTACCTGCATCTTTTATCCGATCCCGATGCTACCGTAAACGGAGGCGCTTATGGAAGCGGACTGATTTCCGATTTCGAATTTTCCTTAGACACTTTATACACAGACAGCATTCTACTTACCGGTAAAATGAACAAAACGAAACTCAGGCTGGAAAAGGCATCGCAGCAGGAGTTAAACGAATGGCAAAATGGCGAATGGGCTAACGCGGTATCTTTTACCAATGTAACAAAAATTCAAAACTATTTTAAGCGGCTTACGCTGGGTGGCGTTGAATATGAAATTTTTGTTGATCCTGCCTCCAGAACGGTCACTTTGCAATGGCTTTCAGGTGGAACGGTAAAGCAGTTCTCTACCGCTTATTATTTTAATGTTGGGGGAGTGGTGTTTGAAACTCCGTTAATTAACGGTTCTCAAATTGTTAATGGATTTACGGATGTGTTCTGGAGTGAAGCCAGTCAAAGCGTTAACCTTAGGTCGGGTAATAGTACCGGTATTATTGCGGGCGCCATTAAGCCGCTAAAAACAGATGTAAACGCTCCGCAAAGATGGTGGCAAACTGCTGTTAACGATGAGGGATACTGGGAATCTTTCGCGGGCTTTCATGTAAATGGGGTAGATGACGCTTTTGGAATAAATACCCTCGGCAGATTTTATTCACTTATTTATTGGCCCGAATACGATACGGGAAACGATTTGTTTGCTCCGGCGTTTATAAATGCTGCAGGAACAGGTCTTGAGTTACAGTATGGAGCAGCCCCGGATACCCCGGAGTTTACTGCCGATGGAAGAGCGGTATTTAGCCTGCTGGGATTGTATGGGTCTTATCCTGCTTCGGGGCCGGCAGCGCAAACGCTTGCAAAGTTATTGATACCGCAGGGGTATTATTTTATACAAACCAGTTCCACCACCTATGATATGGTTAGTGCTGATGATGCCAAAACCTGGATAACGTGGAATTATTAAACCTGGTAAGCAAAGTATTGAAGCGTTTTTTAAATGCCAATTCTGTATAAAAGATAAATTGCTGTTTTATGCTAAAGGCTAATCATTAATTCATTATTTTTA
>CAYVEI010000215.1:0-1444 GCA_964450515.1 uncultured Terrimonas sp.
ATAGCATATATTGACTTTGAGGGTAGTAGTCATCATTTTGAAATGAACAAACACCATCCGTTAACCTTAGCCAGGATTATAGCAGATTTATCACGGATAAAAATGATCCTAACCATTTCTTTCATAAGTTTAAATAAATTTTCATCTTCCTTATTCATAAAATACTTGTATGAGCAACCATTTCAGCCGAAGAAAATTCATTAAAACAGTAGGTATAGGCGCCGCGGGCTTCGCCATTTTGCCTTCATTATACAGTAAAGCCGCGCCAAGCGATAAGCTGCGCATTGCCCATATAGGGCTGGGCGGTATGGGTAACGCGCATATGAAATGGTTTGCCGCTATCCCCGAAGTAGATATTGTGGCCCTTTGTGATGTAGATGAAATACACTTAGGCAATACACTCAAAACCCTGCAGGGTCTTCACCCGGATACGAAAGCGCAAACCTATGGCGATTTCCGGCATATCCTCGACAGGAAAGATATTGACGCCATTACCTGCGCAACGCCGGACCACTGGCATGCCACCATTGCATCGCTTGCATTCCAGGCAGGAAAGGATGTATACGGCGAGAAGCCGCTTTCTTATGATGCCAGGGAAGGACAGCTCATGCTAAAGAACGCCAACCGCTATAACAGGATATTCCAGATGGGCAACCAGATCCATGCGGGAGATAATTTTCACCGCGTGGCAGAGATCATTCAATCCGGCGCTATAGGAAAAGTGCACACGGTTCGCTTGTGGAAAACAGGCGCTCCGCCCGATCTCGGCTCGCCATCACCGGAACCCATACCCTCCACGCTCAACTGGGATATGTGGCTCGGCCCCGCTCCTTACACCGATTATATTCCGGCAAAATGCCATTTTACTTACCGCTACTTTTTAGATTATTCCGGCGGCGTGTTTGCAGACTTCTGGTGCCATATTGCCGACATCGTATTCTGGTCCATACAACCCAAAGGGCTAAAAAACATCAGCGCCAAAGGCGAAGCGCCGGCGGGAATAGCAGATGCGCCCAAATGGATAAACGTAGATTATGAATTTGATGGGTTAAACCTCCACTGGACAACCGAACCACCCGATGTACCGGGAGCGGCTAAACGCGGCATAGGCGCTTATTTTGAAGGCGACAAAGGAACGCTGATCTGCGATTACAGCTCAAGGGAAATTACGATCAACGGCGAAACCGTTACCGATATCCCGGAAATACCGCAAAGTATTCCACGTTCGCCGGGGCACCAGCAAAATTTCGTAGACGCGGTAAAAGGAAGAACGCAGCCCGAATCGAACCTCGCTTATGCCCGCGAATTAACGCTTCCCATGCACCTGGGCCTGATTTCTTACCGCCTTGGCCGTCCATTGCAATGGAACGCCACCAAAGAAAAGTTCACCGGCGACAAAGCAGCAAACGCATTGCTTTACAGGAAACCAAGGAAGAAATGGGAT
>CAYVEI010000215.1:1544-5365 GCA_964450515.1 uncultured Terrimonas sp.
ATAGCACCAACAAATGTAGCGAGAAATATAAAGAAATTAATGGAGTCTAAAAAACTCACCCGCATTGGACCTGCAAAGGGGGGGTATTGGAAAGTTGCAGATTAATATAAAAAAGGAGCCCGTAAACGAATACTATTCTCAAATAAAATTTATTCAGTGCGGATATGTTATACCGTTTTATCTTACTTTTTGTACTGATCGGACACTCTTGTTTCGCACAACAGGAAATACCCTTGTACGTCGGAGAAATCCCTAATTCAACAGGCGCTCCAAATGAAGAAAATAAAAAAGCGAATGAACTGGTAGATTCACTCACGTTCAATGTATCTGTTCCAACGCTTACGGTTTTTCTCCCACCAAAAGATAAAGCAAACGGTACGGCGGTTATTATTTGCCCGGGCGGAGGATATCATGTGTTACTTACCAAACGCGAGGGAACAAATGTAGCCAGGGCTTTCAACCAACTGGGGGTAACTGCTTTTGTTTTGAAATACCGGCTTCCTTCTAACAAAACAATGAAAGATAGATCTATTGGTCCTTTGCAGGATGCACAACGCGCTATTCAATTAGTTCGTGAAAATGCCGGGCAATGGAATATTGATCCGCAAAAGATCGGTATCATGGGTTTTTCCGCAGGAGGACACCTGGCCGCTACAGCAGGTACACATTACGGTGATGAGCTAATTGAAAATAACAAAGGCATAAGTCTTCGTCCGGACTTCATGCTGCTGATCAACCCGGTGATCAGCTTTACAGATAGCATAGGACATACAGGATCACGAAACAATTTACTGGGAGATGCTCCTACGGAAAAACAAATTCGCCTCTATTCAAATGAATTGCAGGTTGATGAAGCTACGCCGCCCTCTTTTTTAGTCCATTCCAATGCCGATTCTGTTGTTCCGGTAGCCAACAGTCTTTCTTTTTATAACGCGTTACAACGTAATGGTGTGTCAGTGGGCATCCATATTTATGCAAAGGGGGAGCACGGTTTTTTAACCGCCCCTTCATTTGATGAATGGTTTGGCAGATGCATATACTGGATGAAGGAAATGGGGCTGATCCTTTAAGATTGCAGCGAAGTTTAACCTCAGGCTACAGATAAATACAGGTGCGATAAAAAACAAAGTAACATTCAATTAATCGGCACCTTTGTATTACTATGAGTATGATTATTGAAAACCTTGCGATCATTAAACAGCGCATTAAATCCGCCTGCGATCAATGCGGGAGAGATGAAGGTTCGGTAAAGCTATTGCTTGCCACCAAAACCGTATCTGCCGAAAATATTAAAATTGCTTTGCAACAGGGCGAAACCCTGATCGGCGAAAATAAAGTGCAGGAATTAAAAGAAAAATTTGAAGCATTAAAAGATACTCCACACGAAACCCATTTTATCGGGCATCTGCAAACCAACAAAATAAAAGAAGTGCTCAGGTATGCAGATTGTATCCAATCTGTTGACCGGCTGGAACTGGCTCAAAAGCTCAACCGGCGTCTCCAATACGAAGGCAGGAGCATGTCTGTTTTGATACAGGTAAACACCTCCGCTGAAGAAAGTAAGTTTGGCGTAGCGCCCGAAAACGCCGTTCAACTGGTTAAAGCAATAGCCGCAATGAACGCCATCCGGGTTAAAGGTTTGATGACGATTGGTATTTTTAGCGCAGAAACCGAAAAGGTGAGGAAGTGCTTTCAGTTGCTCAAAAATATTCAAAATCAAATTACCGGCTTAAACCTGCCCAATGTTGTCATGGACGAGCTTTCGATGGGGATGAGCGGCGACCTGGAAACGGCCATTTCCGAAGGCGCCACAATGGTAAGGGTAGGCACGGCTGTATTTGGGAAAAGAATACACCCCGACAGCTATTACTGGAATGAAAACCAAAAGGAATAATTTATATTACAAAAGTTCTTATCTAAGAAAAGTACAAAAAATGAATATAGAGCAAATAGACATAGGAGGATTGCGCTTTGAAGACTACAGGCAACTGCTGGAAGCCATGAAAGCTTCGTATGGTGGCTGGCAGGGCGGTTACTGGAGCCCGGGTGCTATTGAACGGCTCATCGAAAAGTTCCCTGAAGGACAAATTGTGATCAAAGCGGATGGCGTGGTGGTAGGCTGTGGATTATCCATCATTGTAGATTATAAAAGATTTGGAGACAACCATACCTACAAACAGATCACGGGTAATTACACATTCAATACACACGACCCTAAAGGAGATGTATTGTATGGCATAGAAGTATTTATTCATCCCGATTACCGCGGACTGCGGCTGGGCAGAAGATTATATGATGCCCGCAAAGATCTTTGTGAGAACCTGAACCTGAGAGCCATCGTGTTTGGCGGAAGGCTACCCGAATACCATACATACGCGGATGCATTAAGTCCTAAGGAATATATTGCGAAAGTAAAAAGTAAGGAGATATATGACCCGGTACTGAGCTTCCAGCTTGCCAACGATTTTCATGTAGTAAAAGTGCTGCACAACTATTTGCCGGAAGATGAGCAAAGCAAAGAATTTGCTACCCTCCTGCAATGGTTCAACGTATACTATGTTCCCGACCCCAAACATCTCTTCAATGTAAAAACATTTGTGCGGCTGGGGTTAATACAATGGCAAATGCGGCCCTATAATAACTTAGATGAGCTGTTTCGCCAGGCGGAGTATTTTGTTGATTCCGTTTCTGCATATAAAAGCGATTTCGCTCTGTTCCCTGAATTATTCAATGGCCCGCTGCTGGCCGGTTTTAATGAAATGCCCGAAGCAGAAGCCATGCGGTCACTGGCCCAATATACACCGGAGATCAAAGTTCGTTTCCAGGAACTGGCCATCCGCTATAATGTAAATATCATTACGGGCAGCCTGCCCAGCATAGAAGGAGAGTCGCTGAAAAATATTGGTTTTTTATGTCACCGCAATGGCGCTGTTGACCAGTACGAAAAAATACACATCACACCCGATGAAGCCAAACACTGGGGAATAAAAGGCGGCAACAGTGTGAAAGTATTTGATACCGATGCCGGCAAAATTGGTATCCTTATATGTTATGATGTAGAATTTCCGGAGCTGCCCCGGTTATTGAGCGAAGAAGGGATGCAGATATTATTTGTTCCGTTCCTTACCGATACGCAAAACGCTTATATGCGTGTGCGGCTGTGTTCGCAGGCCCGCGCGATAGAAAATGAATGTTATGTGGCTATTACCGGTAGTGTGGGCAATCTGCCTAAAGTGGAGAACATGGACATCCAATATTCCCAGGCAGCGGTATTTACGCCAAGCGATTTTACCTTCCCTTCCAACTGTATTATCAGTGAAGCTACAGCCAATACCGAAATGATACTGATAGCGGGAGTTGACCTTTCGTTATTAGACGAGCTGCACAGCTACGGCAGCGTAAGAAATTTGAAAGACAGGCGGAAAGACTTTTATGAATTAAAGCTCATTGATGATAAGAGAAAGGAATAGAAAAAGAAAATCAAATGAACAGGTATAACCCGAATATTCACCATCGCAAATCCATTCGCCTGAAAGGATACGATTATTCACAGGCAGGATTGTATTTCATTACCATTTGCGTGCACAACCGCCAATGTTTGTTTGGGGAAATTGTAAACGATGAAATGATTTTAAATAATTTCGGCAATATTGCGCACAACCATTGGGAAAAATTATCAGAACGGTTTCAAAATTTTGAATTGGACGTTTTTCAAATAATGCCCAACCATATGCATGGAATTATTTTTTTAACCAATCCCGTAGGGGCAGGGTTCACCCCTGCCCCCAATGATGGGGCACCCGCCCCCAACGGGGTAACCG
>CAYVEI010000215.1:5465-6653 GCA_964450515.1 uncultured Terrimonas sp.
CCCCAACGGGGTAACCGCGAGGGTTACCCCTACCATTGGTGATATTGTTGGTGCATATAAATCATTGGTATCAAACGAATGCCTGGCAATATTCAAACAAAAATTTCCAAATGATTACATGGGTAAATTGTGGCAACGGAATTACCATGAACATATCATTCGTGATGAACAATCCTATCATCGCATTGCAAATTATATTATCAATAATCCCCAAAATTGGAAAAACGATAAATTCCGGAAATAATAATTTGTATTTCCTTCCAACCATAACAATATATTGCATTTAATAAAACGAATTTTTGTCCGTTCTTTTTGCTATGCGGTTCTGCTGTTATTCCTCCATCCAATTGCTGATTCTTATGATTTTAGTGCTATACTATAAACGCCTTTCGCGAATTGACGGCCGCTGGTTAAATATTTTTTCCATCAACGCAAATAGTTCGGGGTGGTTGATCTTAAACAGGTCGGGGCGGTTAAAGAAATACTCGGCTGCCACCGCAAAAAATTCAGCATGACTGGTGGCGCCGTACACATCAATATCCGACTGCCCTGTTTTTATATGATGAATGGCTTCACTCATATATTTGATCCACGGAATGGTATACTGCTGGTGCAGCAAGGCTTCAGGTATGCCATCGGTTGCACCGTCGGCCTTATCCAATAAATGCACAAATTCGTGGATGCCGGTATTGTCTTTCCGGCTTTCATTAAAGAAGCCCTCCCTGAGCGCGGGCTTCGATAATATCATCATGCGCTGCAGGGCGCCCGTTCCCACCATGCCCAGCGTATGGCGTTCATCACCCGTTGTGGAAAAGTCTTCTGTATTAAACCTGTCGCCATATAATAGCACGTCCTTCAAATTATAGTAACGCCATTCATCAAATCCAAAAACCGGTATTACCGCACTGCTGGCCACCAGTACCTTGTCTATGTCTTCCACCTCGGTGTTCACCCCATGAATACGGATATAGGAAAGAAATTCCTTTACTCTTTTTTCAAATATCGCTTTTTGTTCAGGCCTCAGCTCCCGGTAATAGGCAACATGATCCGATAACAGTTGGGCAACATTTCCGGGCACTGCAAATACATATCGCTTTCTCTTTCTTATTGCAAAAAATAAAGCGATGCATACAACGAAAAACAAAACAGGTACTATGAACGCCGTCACGGGGCAAAGTTAGGCAGTTG
>CAYVEI010000216.1:0-6610 GCA_964450515.1 uncultured Terrimonas sp.
CTTCCTCATTTTGAGCTTAAAAATATTCAGCATAATGCTTTTCCCTTTGGCTGGAAGGGGGTTTGGGCAGCTATTCCCTTTGCTATCTGGTTTTTTCTGGCCATTGAAGGCGTGGCCAATGTGGCGGAAGAAGCCATCAATCCGCAACGTAATGTATTACTGGGCTTTGGATCGGCCCTGCTTACCCTCATTGTATTGTGCATATTAACCTTTTTATCTTCCGTAGGCGTGGCCGGCTGGGAAGCAATCGTATATCCTGCTCCGGGAGCGCCACCTTCCGATTCGCCCCTTCCGCTGGCACTGGAAAAAATAACAGGCAGCAGCGGATGGTTGTATCACCTGCTTATTACCATAGGACTAATGGGATTGGTGGCTTCCTTTCATGGTATTATACTTGCCGCGGGCCGTGCTACATTTGAATTTGGACGCGTGAAGTACATTCCGCAGGCATTTGGCAGCATTCATGCTAAGTTTAAAACACCCGCCAATGCGTTGCTTATCAATATGGTTATCGGCATTATAGCCCTGCTTACGGGCAAAACCGGGCAAATTATTACCATCGCCTGCTTTGGCGCCATCACCCTCTATGTTTTTTCTATGATAACCATTTTAGTGCTCCGTAAAAGAGAGCCGGGCCTGGAGCGACCGTTCAGGGTACCTTTTTATCCATATTTTCCTGTTGTTGCTTTAATAATTGCCATAATTTCGCTGATCGCTATGACCACCCTGAACATTGCTGTTGCCCTGGTTTACTTTGGTATTCTTCTTATCAGCTATATTTGGTTCCATTTTTTTGTAAAACAATCCATGCATGCCGCAGAAATTAACAACAACTAAGCTTCTTCAGCAACTCTCCGATCAGCATATTCAAAAAGTAAAATTAGCCGTAACAGACCTGGATGGGATATTGCGTGGTAAGGTCATCAGTTTTGATAAGTTCAAATCTATTGCCGGCAGCGGCTTTGGTTTTTGCGATGTGGTATTTGGCTGGGATGCAGGCGACGTTGCTTACGACAATGCTACGGTTACCGGTTGGCATACAGGTTACCCCGATGCTACTGCCATAGTAGATATTCAAACCTACCGGCGCATTCCCTGGGAAAACGACCTGCCGTTTTTTTTGGCCGATTTCAATGCCGGCAGGGGCGATTGTATGCGGGTATGCCCAAGGAGTTTACTGAAAAGAATAGATGAGCAGGCCAAAGCGGAAGGATTTATTGCTTTTTGTTCACAGGAGTTTGAATGGTTTAACCTTGTAGACAATTCAAATGAATTGTATGCAGGAAAATTTCGCGACCTGAAACCCATCACCAATGGCATGTTTGGTTATTCGGTATTGCGGGCTTCACAAAAAAGCGCTTTTTTTCACGACCTCTTTGATTTGCTGGGTAAATTTGGTATTCCCCTTGAAGGACTGCATACCGAAACCGGCCCGGGCGTGTATGAAGCCGCCATCATGTATTCCGGAATACTGGAAGCTGCCGACAGGGCGGTGCTGTTTAAAAGCGGCGTAAAAGAAATTGGTCACCGGCATGGCATACTGCCCACCTTTATGGCCAAGTTCAGCGAAAATTTGCCCGGTTGCAGCGGTCATGTACACCAGAGTTTATGGTCGCCGGATGCCAAACGGAACCTTTTCTTCGATAAAAAAAGCAAAACCGGTATCAGTCCGTTAATGGAAAGTTACATAGCAGGACAGTTGCATTGTCTTCCCCATATACTTCCCATGTATGCGCCTACGGTTAATAGCTATAAACGCCTGGTAGAAGGCGCCTGGGCGCCCACAACCCTTACCTGGGCCATTGATAACCGTACTACCGCGTTAAGGGCTTTACCAACCGGCGAAAAATCAACCCGGCTGGAAACGAGGGTAGTAGGATCCGATTCCAACCCCTACCTGGCCATGGCGGCCTGCCTGGCTTCAGGGTTGTATGGCATCCGCAAAAAAATGAAACTGCAAATACCCGCTACTACCGGTAATGGCTATGCGGATACCAAACACGGCGTATTACCTGCGAACTTGTGGGAGGCTACCCGGGCCATGAAGCAGTCGCCTGTTGCAAAGGAATTATTTGGCGAACAGTTTGTAGCGCATTTTACGGGAACACGGGAATGGGAATGGCGGCAGTTTTCCAAAGTAGTTACCGACTGGGAACTGAAGCGGTATCTGGAGATCATTTAGGGGAGGGGGAAGACTGTAAGACCGTAAGATGGTAAGATGGTAAGATCGTAAGACCGTAAGATGGTAAGACCGTAAGATGGTAAGACCGTAAGATGGTAAGAGGTAGAAAAATCTCAAATTTCAAATCAAAAATCTCAAATCTTTATATGCTTTTCGAAAAAATTCATCAGTTTAATTTTCCAACCACCATTCGTTTTGGCGCCGGCGTGGTAAAAGAATTGCCTGCCTATTTGCAGTCCAATGGCCTTAAAGCGCCTTTAATTGTTACCGACCCTAATATAGCGCAACTGCCTTTCTTTAAAAACATTGTTGAAGATTTGCGTAAGCGCAGTATAGCCGTTGAAGTGTTTTCGGATATTCATAAAAACCCGGTTAAGTCGGATGTGTACAAGGGTACGGAAGTTTGGGACAATACCGGCAGAGACAGCATTATAGGCATTGGCGGGGGTGCGGGGCTTGATGTGGCCAGGGCGATTGTTTTACGCGTTCATCACCGCGAAGATCTTTTTAAATATGATGATCTGATCGGCGGCGATGTATATGTTACTAACGATGTGCCGCATTTTATAACAGTGCCCACTACTTCCGGAACAGGCAGCGAAGTGGGCCGCAGCGCTATCATTTCTGACGACGACACCCACCAGAAGAAAATTTTATTCTCTCCCAAACTGATGGCCGGGATCGTTTTTGCAGATCCTGTATTGACTATGGATATTCCCGGCCCCATTACGGCGGCTACAGGCATGGATGCGTTGACCCACAACATGGAAGCCTTCCTTGCAAAAAATTACCATCCCCTGTGCGACGGCATAGCGCTGGAAGGCATGAAGCTGATCCATGAATCGCTGGAAAAGGCTACCAATAAACCCGACCTGGAATCGAGAAGTAAAATGCTGCTGGGCTCCATGATGGGTGCTATCGCTTTTCAGAAAGGGCTGGGAGTGGTACATTCCCTTGCGCATCCGCTTTCCTCGTTGCTTGATACGCATCACGGGTTGGCCAACGCGGTAAATATTCCCTACGGCATGGAATTTAATATTGCGGGCTTTGAAAGCAAGTTTCAACGCATAGCCCGCACGCTCGACCTGCAAAAAGAAACGGGTGATGCCGTGGTGCAGTATTTATTTGATTTGAATACAAAGATTAATATACCCCACCATCTGCGCGATATTGGCGTAAAAGAAGCACATATAGAAACCCTGGCCGACCTGGCATTTGCCGACTTTGCCCATCCCAATAATCCCAAGCCGGTATCAAGGGAAGACTTTAAACAACTTTATTTAAAAGCATTGTAATATCACGGTTGAAATGATAATAGGTGTTACGGATTGCAGCAAGTATGCTAATTACGCCAACTGGATACTGGTGCATGGCGATAATATAGAGGTAGTGCAGCTTAGCGCTGCCCTAAATAACCTGGATGATATTAAAGCATGTGACGGCATTGTGCTTACAGGAGGTGAGGACGTGCATCCCCGGTTTTACAACCGCCCGGATCTATATGAATATTGTTATAAAGATGATGTGAGTGAAGCAAGGGATGAATTTGAATGGCGGATACTGGAATACACCGAAGCCCATGCGGTTCCGGTGCTGGGTATTTGCAGGGGATTGCAGATCACCAATGTTTTTTTTGGAGGCACACTTATTCCCGATATTCCCCGCTGGGGCAAATTCAATCATTCCAAGCTGCCCGATGATACAGACCGTTATCATTCCATACAGGTTGACCCGGCATCATGGCTGCATAAGATCACAGGTAATGAAGCTGTGCCGGTAAACAGCAACCATCACCAGAGCGCCGATGCAATTGGCAACGGATTGATTGTTTCGGCATTATCGCCCGATGGCATCGTGGAGGCGCTGGAAAGAAAAAACCCGGACGGTGCTTCTTTCTTATGCCTGGTACAATGGCATCCCGAAAGAATGAACGATCAGGGCAGTAACTTTGTAAAAAATATCAGGGAAGCCTTTATAGAGGCAAGTGGTAAGAAGTAAGAACGTACAACTACACCACTTATCACTAATCACTTACTACTTAATTTTATCCATATGCGAATCATTAACCCGGCTACAGAAGAAATGATACAGGAAATAGCGGAAGACTCACCCGAAGCGATCTTAAAAAAATTTCAATTGGTTAAGGGTGGCCAGCCCGTATGGGCTGCGGTGCCTTTAGCAGAAAGAATTGCATGTATTGAAAAATTTTATGCGTTTTTAGATGAGGAAAAAGACGAACTGGCGGAAACCCTTACTATGGAAGTGGGTAAGCCGCTTCAGCAATCGTATAATGAGCTGAACGGCGCACGTAAAAGACTGGAATATTTTATAAAAAATTCTGCCAGGTGGCTGGCGGAAGAATGGATTACGGAGGAAGATGCCACCAGGGAAAAGATCGTGTATGAACCCTTGGGCGTTATTGCCAACATTTCGGCCTGGAACTATCCTTACCTGGTAGGTGTAAATGTTTTTGTGCCGGCGCTTATTGGCGGTAATGGCGTGCTCTACAAGCCGTCTGAATATGCCACACTCACAGGCTTGCATATACAGCGGCTGTTATACCGGGCAGGCATACCCGAAAATATTTTCCAGATCATTATCGGAAAAGGCACGGCAGGGCAGGCCTTGCTGGAATTACCGCTGCATGGTTATTTTTTTACGGGCAGCTACCGTACCGGCAGGTATATAGCCGAACATACCGCTTCAAAATTAGTTCCTGTTCAGTTAGAGCTTGGTGGTAAGGATCCTTTATACGTAATGGACGATGTGGAGGATGTGGACAGTGTAGCCGCGGCGGCGCTGGACGGGGCGGTGTATAATAACGGGCAGAGCTGCTGTGCGGTAGAAAGAATATATGTGCATGAAAAGATTTATGATGCGTTTATAGATGCTTTTGTAGCAAAGGCAAAAAAATTAGTGATTGGTGACCCGCTTGATAAAGCTACGGAAATAGGTCCTTTAAGCAGGAAGGAGCAAATCGGTTTTTTAACGCAGCAGGTGGCAAATGCGGAAGCAAATGGCGGAAAGCTGCTCCTCGGTGGCGGTGCGCTTCAGCAACAGGGGTATTTTTTTCAGCCTACCGTTGTAATCAATGCCAACCATAAAATGAAGCTGATGACGGAAGAATCCTTTGGACCTGTTATCGGCATTCAAAAAGTAAAAGACGACAGGGAAGCTGCCATACTAATGAAAGATACGCCATACGGACTTACCGCTGCGGTATATTCCAAAAATTTTGACCGTGCGGAAGCCGTAATGAAGCAAATGGATACAGGTACCGTTTACTGGAACTGCTGCGACAGGGTAAGTGCGGGGCTACCCTGGTCGGGACGCAAAAGCTCCGGGCTGGGCTCAACATTATCCTATCATGGCATAAGGGCCTTTGTGCAGCCCAAGGCGTATCATTTGAGGGGGTAGTAATATTGCCCGGAGGCAGACGGGAAAAAGGTTCCCTGCGAAGCTGCGTGAGGGCAGCCGGGGATTCCGCGAACAGCGTGAATTCTTTATTTAGGCTTATAAACGAATACTTCCTTTTTATTATTGGTAATGTTTCTGTGCAGGGTAAACACTCCCGAAGTATTTATTGAGTCTATAAAAAATTGCCTGTATATCATTGAAGAGTTATTTCCATCAATTGATGTCGGGTCCCAGATCGGAAAGCTGATTACATCACTCACATTGCTTACAATAGATATAGCGTTTGTTGGCATTATTTCGAAACCGCTATATGAACATGTGCTTTGTTTTTTGTCAATTGATGATGTAAATATCAGGCGTTCGGGGTTAAAGTTTCCCAATTCTCCAGGGTAGAGAATAAAGTGATACTCGTCATTATAGCTGCAAGCAAGTTGTGCACCTGAGTTGTCGGTTTGAACGCCGTCTTCCGTAAAATATCTTTCTTTAAGCAGATACGATTTCTTAATGAGGTTGTCTGCCGCCAATTTTGCCAAGCCGGTTTTATATTGTAAAATGTCTTTTCGGGTATCATTTGGATCAAATGCTATAAAATCCAATACAGTTGTATTACCTGTTGAGTAAGGCAGGCTTGAATAGTCAGCAATACGTGTTCCTTTCGAATCAGTTATCAGGTAAGTGGATGCGACCTTCGATACAGTAAATTGCACATATTCGCCTGCTGCAGCACGAATGTTAATCTTGGTTGTTGTATCTTTCTTGATTTTTGTTGTTTTTTCCGGCTCAAGAGATGTTTTTATTGTGAGAGAAATATCCTGGTCAAAGCTGAAGTTGGTGGCTGTTATAATATAAGTTTGATCATCTATTTTAATTGTATCGCTGGATTTTGAACAGCCGGAAATGAATAAAATGAGGATAAAGATTCTGCAGGTGCGATTCATTTTTATTTAAAAATACGAACTTGATAGTAACAGCGCAAGACTTCTCAGGGATATCCATGTGATTTCTTTTCAG
>CAYVEI010000217.1:0-6546 GCA_964450515.1 uncultured Terrimonas sp.
AAAGATGAGCTGACTGAATTGGAGCAACTGTTGCAGGACAAGCAGGTTGAGCCTTACCTGGCAGAGCTGCTGCAGGAGATCTGGCAAAAGAAAGCCAGGGTAAACGAAACGGAGCTGGATGAAAAATGGGAGCGCACTGCTTCGCGTTTCCCGGCGGAAACAGAAGACACTACTGTTTTTCCTGCGTTTCAGCGACAGGCAAGAAAGGTATTGTTCCGCCGGGCTATGGGTGTAGCCGCGGGTTTGGCAGCGCTTGTGTTATTAAGCATATGGGTGTTTCAGCCTTCGCAAAAACAAACACTTGTAGCCGGAACCGGAGCCGGTACGAAGGATTCCATAACCGTGGCCATGAACGGGGAAAGAAAAAAAATAATACTGCCCGATAGCACGGAAGTGCATTTGAATAGCGGCAGCAGCCTGGTATACAACAAAGACTTTGGCGGCAATAATCGTGAAGTATGGTTAACCGGGGAAGCTTTTTTTGAGGTAACCAAAGATGCGGCTCACCCTTTTTTAGTGAACACCAGCCGGATGATGGTAAAGGTGCTGGGTACGGTTTTTAATGTAAAAGCGTATAATACCAAAGAAGATATAGAAACAACGGTGGTGGAAGGTAAAGTAGAGGTTAGCCTGAAAGAAGATGCCGAGAAAAAAGTGATTTTATTACCCAATGAAAAAATTTCCCTCAGGAATGGCAGCATAGCAAAAGAAGATGGGCATGCGCATACGCCTTCTACGCCGCTTAACTATGAAGTGCAGACCGTAAAACCTGATAAAAAGGAAACCACCATGCCGGAGGAAGCGGTATGGGTAAAAGAAAAAGTTGTTTTTACCCAGGAACCGCTTGAGATAGTGGCGCTGAAAATGGAACGCTGGTATAATGTGCATATTCATTTTAAAGATGATAAAATGAAAGATATACTTATGACCGGCGACTTTGATAATGTAAGCCTTGATGAGGCGATGCATGTATTGCAGATCATGGTAGGGTTTGAGTATGATATAAGCGGCAATGAAGTTTCTATCAGGTAAATTTTATTAGATCATTATAAACCCAAAAACTTGCTTATGATTTATTACGATCCGCCATAAACAATCCATAAAAAAGGGAAGAGGTTGGAACTCTTCCCCGAAAAAGCTAATATACTAAACAGCGGAATCAGCGAGACGGTAAGGACTGCTTGTTCTCCTTTATTAACTTTTCAATTCAAATATATGAAAAAAAGAAGGTACAGGCTACATGAAATATGTAGTCCGGTATTTAAGTATTTACTGTGTATGAAAATAACTGTTTTGTTGCTGGTAATTCCTTTTCTCCATGCCGCTGCCACAGGGTACAGCCAGGAGAGGTTTTCACTGAACTTAGACCAGGTTGAAGCGACAAAAGTTTTTGCGAATATCCAGAAAACAAGCGCTTACCGCTTTTTTTATCTGCAGAATGATATCAAAAAAATTGGTAAAATAGATATTCATGTTAAGGATGCCACCATACCGGAGATCATGCAGAAAGTGCTGGGTAATACCCTGGCCTATAAAATTTTGAATAATTACATGGTGGTAATCTCACCCAGTCAGGCAGACCTTGTTAGCCAGATAGAGGTGCGTGGCAGGGTAACTGACGACGCCGGTGAGCCGCTGCAGGGAGCATCTGTAAAAGTAAAAGGACAAAGCGTTGGGGCAACCACGGAGGCCGACGGCTCTTTTTCCATTGCGGTAGATGCAAAAGCTGTGCTGGAAATAAGTATGGTAGGATATGAAACGGTAGAAATACCGGTGAACGGAAGAAACCAGCTAAACAATATTGTATTAAAAGTATCAGATTCCGGTTTAGATGAAGTAGTGGTGGTGGGGTATGGAACCCAGAAAAAGGTGAACCTCACAGGAGCTGTAGATGTCATTTCAAACAAAAAAATAGAGAACAGGCAATCTCCAACGGTTTCTCAAATTTTACAGGGACAGTCTCCGGGATTGGATTTTTCACTGGGAGATAATGGTCTTGAGCCAGGGGCCTCAATGAAAATCAATATTCGGGGAATGGGTTCGGTAAATGGAGGAAGCCCGTATGTTGTCATTGACGGGTTCCCGGGAGAAATGGATCGCCTGAATCCAAATGATATTGAGTCAATTTCAGTGCTAAAAGATGCTGCGGCATCGGCTATTTATGGCGCCAGGGCGCCGTTTGGTGTGATCCTGATCACTACGAAAAGCGGCAAAAAAAATGAAAAGTTATCCATTGCTTATGCAGGTAATATGTCGGTCAATAGCACAGCCAGGCTGCCTAAGATGCTCGATTCTTACACATTTGCACGGGTCATTAATGAATTCGGGGTTAATGGCGGCGGACGTACGTATTCGAATGCGGCTATAGACCGGATCATCGCATATCAAAATGAGGACTGGGATTATTTAAAACAATTTTACCCGGCAGATGCAACCTATTACGAGTCCATGCCATTGGCAAACGGTGCATGGGGAACCAACCAGGATTCACATGCTAATTATGACTGGTATGATGAATATTATGGCAATAGTTTGAATCAGCAGCATAACCTCTCCGTAACGGGAGGATCGAATAAACTTACTTATTATTTTTCATCAGGGTTTACGGGGCAGAATGGAGTGATCAACTATGGCACTGATTCGTACAAAAGACACAATATATCTGGTAAAGTGAAGGCAGCGATCACAGATTGGATGGATCTGCGATACGAAACCCGTTTTATGAAAAGTGTCAGAGCGTTCCCCAGTATGCCTGTGGGCATGCCTTATAATTATATCTTTTGGCAGGTTATGAGAACTGTGCCAAGCCAGGCCAAGTATAACGGTTCCGGCAATTATAATATACAGTCGAAAATCCCATTTGTAGAGGATGCGGGTACAAGCGGGCATACCACAACAGAAAACTGGCACATTTTGGCAACAGAACTGCGGCCTGCTAAAGGATGGAAGATCTATGGCGAATTTGCTTATCAGTCTACAGGTATCGAAGAATCTAATGAGCAACTGGCCATTTATACTGATTTAGTAGATGGTAGTTTATCTCCTTTTGCCGGTTCTCTTCCAAGCAGTATCAGAAAAGTTCACAATAGCATCGCTTATTGGACAACAAATATTTACACCTCCTATGATCTCAATGTGGGTAAGCACAACATGTTGCTTATGGCAGGAACACAGTTTGAATTAAATCAAATCAACCAGCTTACCGCTTCCAAGACTAATTTAATCGTTCAAACAGTACCTTCTTTAGAAACGGCCAATGGAAGCTTAACAGCCGGTGAAAACCTGGAACATTGGGCAACCCAGGGGTATTTTGGAAGGCTAACGTATAATTTTAATGAAAAATACCTTTTCGAAGCCAATGCGAGGTATGATGGTACCTCAAGATTTAAAAAGGAAAACCGCTGGGGATTTTTCCCGTCTTTTTCCCTCGGATGGAATGTAAACAAAGAGGATTTCTGGAAGGGAATTGCAAATACAGTGAACACCTTTAAGCTGAGAGGATCATGGGGACAACTGGGTAATCAACAGGTGGCTTCCTACCAGGATCTGGCATTGATCCCCTTGCAATCGGGGCAATTGAACTGGCTGTTTAATTACGGCGCTGCAAGACCGTTAGGCTATACCTCTACTCCAAGCCTGGTAAGTCCTGACCTGACATGGGAAACCGCTACCACAAAAAATATCGGGTTAAATACGGGATTCCTGAACAACAGGTTACAACTTGATTTTGATGTATTTGAACGCGTTACAAAAAATATGATCGGACCTTCGGAGCCACTTCCGGGGATACTTGGAGCATCTGTACCCAAATCCAATAATGCAACATTAAGAACAAGAGGATGGGAAGGTGCTATAAGATGGAATAGCGAGATTAAAAAATCCGGACTGTCTTATTTTGTTTCCTTTAATATGGCTGATGCGCAATCTGTTGTACTGGATTATCTTAATCCTACCGGGATTGTTACGGATTGGTATGCTGGTAAAAAAGTGGGAGAAATATGGGGGTATACGGCCAATGAACTATTCAAATCACAAGAGGATGTAAATAGCTATTTAAGCCGCACGGATCTATCCTTTATTTATAATACCTGGAATCCG
This sequence comes from uncultured Terrimonas sp., assembly GCA_964450515.1. Classification (GTDB taxonomy): domain Bacteria; phylum Bacteroidota; class Bacteroidia; order Chitinophagales; family Chitinophagaceae; genus Agriterribacter. The sequence goes on from CAYVEI010000217.1 coordinate 4,099, forward strand.
GGCGATTTGAAATACATAGATACGAACGGCGATGGGAAAGTAAACAACGGTACCAATTCGATCAATAACCCCGGCGACATGTCGGTAATTGGAAACAATACGCCCAGGTATCAATATGGATTAAGCGCAGGATTTGAATATAAAGGCTTTGACTTTTCTTTTCTGATCAAAGGCACAGGCAGAAGAGATTATTTTGTACCCAGCTATAATGGAGTTTCAAATTACGCTTACTGGGGCATCAATGCCTGGTTGCACACAGGACTTACAACGGAACATCTGGACTATTTTCGCGATAAGCCCGGAGACGAATATACCGGGTTGTATGAGGGCAATGCAAATATTAACCTCAATGCTTTCTGGCCCAAGATGTATATACAAGCCGATCAGAATCATAAAAACAGGCAGCCTTCCAACCGCTATTTACTGGATTTATCCTATGCCAGGTTACAGAACGTACAGTTAGGTTATAATCTGCCACAGTCTTTTCTGAAGAAGCTTCAGCTACAAAAAGTAAGGATGTATATCGCAGGTGAAAATTTATTGACGATCACCAACGCGATCAAAGCAATAGACCCTGTTGCTTTTTTGGGATCCAGTGTCACCTTTGGTGCTACTTATCGCGCAGATAAAATGGTTTCCTTTGGAATAAACATTACATTATAAATGTTTAATACTTTTTAAAATTACAGTTATGAAAAAATTAAAAATAGTTATACTCATTTTTATATTTTGTTCATGTGAGAAGGATTTTTTGGACCGCCCCCCCCTGGATCAGATTGGTATTGGCAGTTATTGGAAAACAGCCAAAGACCTAGAGAATTATGTTATTCAATTTTATCCTGCATTTCCTTCACATAGTCTTTGGCAATTTGGGTATGGATATTCAATCAAAAATGCAGATAATGCGATAGAAGGAACTCCTAATCCAATATTAAATGGTGAGAGAGGAGTTACCGGAGGCCGGTGGACAAGCGAATGGTCGAATATCCGGGGAGTCAACATTTTTTTGGATAATTATCAGAAGTGTAAAGATAATTTTGATATATATAAACACTTTTTAGGAGAAGCTTATTTCTTCCGGGCATGGCACTATTTTGAGCTGGTTAAAAAATATGGCGATGTGCCCTGGGTTTCAACCGAATTGCTGCCCACCTCAGGGGAAGAATTATCGCGCCCACGCGACCCGAGAACGGTGGTTGTTGATTCGATATTAGCCGATCTGGACCATGCCATTGAAGTGCTTAGTCTCAGATCAAAATATGGTAATAACCGGATCAGCAAAGAAGCCGCCCTCGCCTTTAAAACCAGGGTTGCCCTTTATGAAGGAACCTGGCAGAAATACCATGCAGGCACGGCTTTTGGAACCCAGGGCGCTAATCCCAATAAGTACTTCCAGGCTTGTGTTAATGCAGCCGAAACATTAATGAATGGAAATTATCAGGTTGGGATTTATAATGATTATTATAAACTCTTTGGGTTGGACAACATGTCTGCCGCAAATGAAATCCTGCTTTACAGGGCTTATAATATCAAAGACGGGGTATCTAATGATGTTCAGTACCAGACCACCTTTTCCCCTTTCGAAATAGGCGTTACCTGGTCTTTGATCTCAAGTTATTTAGACAAAAACGGGCAACCATACGATTATGGTGAGCTGGCGTTAACAACCAAAGGAAATGCCTTTTTAGCAAAAATAGCCCAGGATGTTGATCCCAGGTTCCATGCTACCATATGGACGCCCGGAGATGTAATATCGGCAGGAAGGGGACAGTTTTTTGAAAAACCTTCGGTTGACCAGGTAGGTGCGTGGCTTAACTCAACCGGGTTTCAATTAAAAAAATGTTCTAATCCTGATTCTCCCGGTGCAGGATTTACAGGTGGAGGAAACAGCGAAACCGGGTATATTCTTTTTCGCTACGGAGAGGTTCTGTTAAATTATGCCGAAGCGTTGTATGAGTTAAACGGAGGTGTTGCCAATAACGTTTTGAATCAATTACGTACAAGGGTTGGTATGCCGGGTTTTGCTGTCCATCCGCAGAGTTCGGATCCGAATTGGACAGACTATGGATATCCTATTTCCGACGAATTGTATGAAATAAGAAGAGAGCGAAGGGTTGAGCTGGTACTTGAGGGCTTCAGGGAGGATGATTATAAACGATGGGCAGCTCATGCGTTGTTCAGGGGAAAGCGGCCTAAGGGGTATCCTTTTGACCAGAGTGAATTCCCTTCTTATCATCCTCCTTTGGATGATAAAGGGTTGATTGATTATTTTCAGAACTTTTTGCCGAATGGTTATCAATTCAAGGAGAACCGGGATTATTTAAGCCCGATACCGGCAGAAGAGTTGAATTTAAATCCGAATTTGACTCAAAACCCGGGTTGGTAGCACATGTAATGAAAATTATGAAATCAATGAAAATTATGAAATCAATGAGCAATAGAATGGTC
>CAYVEI010000218.1:0-6525 GCA_964450515.1 uncultured Terrimonas sp.
CACACTTCCACATTTTAATTCGCTCTTTCTTCCAAAGCCTTTATCAGCCCTGCTAATTTGTTACCGGCGTTTAATGCGCTCATCACATTTTTGGCAGGCGACTGTAACAGTCCGATGATTTCACCGATAAGATCATTTTTGCTCTTGAGTGCAGTTAACGTTTGTAACTGGTCATCGCCCGCAAATACATCACCATCAATAAAGGCCGCTTTAAGCTCGGGTTTTTTACCGTTGTTCGCTTTGCGGAACGAGCTGATGATCAATGCCGGTTCTTTGGCATTTTCTGAAAACAGCAGGGCGGTTACATTATTTAATGAATCGTATACCCCGGCAAATCTTTCATTATCTAAAGACTCCAGCGCCTTCTTAATAAGGGTGTTCTTTGCCACTTTCATTTCTACCTGCTTGTCGAAGCAGGCACGGCGCAGGTTAACCACCTGTGCTACAGATAAGGATTCGGTATCGGTAACGTAAAAGTTATTGTATTGAGAGAACTTGCCTTTCAGCAATTCAATCACTTCGTTTTTTTCCTGTTTGGTCATACAAAAAGATTTTTGTGCTGTAAAAGCATTAGTTCACAAATGATTTGGTGTCAATAGCAATGCCGGGGCTCATGGTGCTGGCCATGTACGCGCTTTTGAGGTAGGTGCCTTTAGCGGTTGACGGCTTTGCCTTAATGATGGCATTGATGAATTCCTGGCTGTTTTCCACGATCTTTTCGGGAGCAAAGCTTACGCGCCCTACGGATGCATGAATAATGCCGGCTTTATCCACCTTAAATGCTATTTTACCACCTTTTACTTCATTTACGGCTGCAGCTACATCATTGGTAACAGTTCCTGTTTTGGGGTTAGGCATCAGGTTGCGGGGACCCAATATTTTACCCAGCTTACCAATTTTAGGCATCACAGCGGGAGTAGCCACAATCACATCCACATCAACCCATCCGCCTTCAATTTTGGTTACAAACTCATCTAACCCCACATAATCGGCGCCTGCAGCTCTCGCGGCTTCTTCTTTATCGGGTGTACAAAGTACCAGTACTCTTTTTGTTTTACCTGTTCCGTGCGGCAGGGTAACCGTGCCCCGGATAGCCTGATCCGCTTTTTTAGGATCAACGCCCAGGCGAAGGTGGATATCAACAGAGCTGTCAAATTTTGTGGTATTCACTTCCTTAACAAGAGCGGAAGCCTCCTTCAGTGAATACGCCTTATTTTTATCTATCTTAGCCTCCGAAGTTTTTCTTTTTTTACTGATTGCCATTTTCTTTCAGTTTTTGGAAAGTGAAGATTTAATTTTCCCATGGGGCTTTACCATCAACAGTAATACCCATGCTGCGTGCCGTGCCGGCAACCAGGCGCATGGCGCTTTCCGTAGTAAAGCAATTCAGGTCGGCCATTTTATCTTTAGCGATCAATTCAACCTGGTCCCAGTTTACTTTACCTACTTTGTTGCGGTTAGGTTCTTTAGAACCTTTTTGCACTTTGGCAGCTTCCAATAACTGAACAGATGCGGGGGGAGTTTTAATGATAAACTCGAAAGACTTGTCGGAATACACCGTAATTAATACGGGGAGTACTTTGCCCATTTTATCCTGCGTACGCGCATTGAACTGCTTACAGAATTCCATGATATTGATACCTTTGGAACCCAACGCTGGACCTACAGGTGGCGCAGGATTGGCCTGCCCGCCTTTTACCTGCAGCTTTACATAGCCGGTAATTTCTTTTGCCATTTTTTTACATTTTTTGGTGTTAACGTCACGCCCGGAGGTGTGACTCCCAAACAAAAAGAACTTTTTGGGGCGGCAAAGATAGCGGGAATATATTATTTGGCAAAATTAAATCAGGCGCCGGTGCAGGTAGCAGGCAGTACATGCAGGGGGTGGGGTAGAACGGCTAATGAGAGATGGGTTCTTCTCTTCACTTCTCCTGTTTTCTTTAACATCTTACTATGGATAAGAAATGAGAAAAATATTAACTTCGTTCACTGTAATGAGATACATTTTATACATACTTCTTGGTTACGTGCTTTACCGTTTTATTACGGGTTTTTTGTTTCCTGTTTTTAAAACGGGTAAGCAAATAAAAAAGCAGTTCGATGAAATGCAGCAGCGCATGCAGGATGAAATGCAGCAGTCGGCTGCCGGTTCCCCTCCCCCGAAGCAACAGTCGGCCCGCAAATCGCCTGTAGGAGAATATATAGATTTTGAGGAATTGAAATAAGCCTATGCCGCCGGTAACAGGCAAATGTTAAACCCGAAGCAGATCCTGCAGGTGCGGAACGAAATCCGGGGCGAAAGGCAAACATAACCCACAAATTAAGCAATCTGAGTAAGGCGCCGGCAATTGGCCCTCAGCCATAAGCGGTACATAAGCGAGAGAACTTCTTTTATTGTTAGTAGTTACTAAGCGGAATCTGATAGCCAATTCTCTGAGCCTTTACCCAAACGCATTCCAGCCCTGGGCGGTTAACGCGTGCTTATTGCCCGAACGGGTGATGATATGACTGCCTTCGGCCGCTTCGGTAATATAGCCAATTACGCTGATCTGCTCATTCAATACCAGCTTATCATAATCTTCCTGCTTGATGGTAAAAAGCAATTCATAATCTTCCCCCCCGCTTAGTGCGCAGGCGGTAGGGTCTAAATCGAGCTTAAACGCGAACTGCCGGGCTTCTTCGGCAATGGGTATTTTATCTTCATGCAGCACACAACCCACACTGCTTTGTTTGCAAATATGCAGCAGCTCACTGCTCAGTCCATCGCTGATGTCCATCATGCTGGTAGGAGTTATGTTGTTTTCTTCAAAAAAGCCAATGATGTCTTTTCTTGCCTCAGGTTTTAAGAGGCGGCGCAAAATATAGTCCTGGCTTTCCAGGTCGGGCTGCACAGAAGGGCTTTCGAGGAATATCTTTTTCTCTCTTTCCATGAGCAACAGTCCTAAGTAAGCCGCACCGAGGTCGCCGCTTACGCAAACCAGGTCGCCCTTTTTAGCGCCATCGCGCTTTACAAAAAGGTCGGGCGCTACTTCGCCAATTGCCGTAATGCTAATAATAAACCCTTTATTGGAAGTGGTGGTGTCGCCACCTACAAGATCTACATTGTACTTTTCACATGCTGCGTATACCCCTTCATAAAATTCTTCTAAGGCCTCCACGCTAAAGCGGTTGCTGATGCCAATGCTCAGGGTTATTTGCGCGGGCGTGGCGTTCATGGCGTATATATCGCTCAGGTTTACCACCACGCTCTTATACCCCAGGTGCGTAAGGGGGGTGTATACCATATCAAAATGAACGCCTTCAATGAGCAGGTCGGTGGTTACTACGATCTGTTTACCAAAGTGATCCAGTACCGCCGCATCATCGCCCACGCTTAGTATGGTAGAGGCGTGATGTGTTTCATTGTTACGGGTAAGATGATCAATCAATCCGAATTCGCCAAGCGATGCTATTTCTGTACGTGATGACATGAAAAAGAGTTAAAAATGAAAAGGTAAAGCGAAGAGCTGATGCCACTCCTCCTTCAACCCGTTTTATATTATTTCCTTCCGTTTATACAGTGCAGCAGCTCATCGTGTATTTTTCCGTTGGTAGCCAGTATCTGCGGCTGGTAGGGCGAATAATAATTACCGCTAAAGTCGGTTACTTTTCCGCCTGCTTCTTCCACCATTAAAAAGCCTGCGGCGCTGTCCCATGCTTCTAATTTATGCTCATAAAAGCCATCGAACCTTCCTGCAGCAACCCAGCACAGGTCAATAGCGGCAGAGCCTAAGCGCCTTACCGGTATGCCTTTTCTGATCAGCGTATCAAAAACATCCAATGGCCCGTTGGGTTCATCCAAAAGGCTGTAAGGGAAGCCGGTAACCAGGCAGGAACTGCCCATATCCGGTTTGGCGCTTACCTGTATAGGCTTATCATTTAAGGTGGCGCCTTTATCTTTTTCGGCTACAAAAAGCTCATTGAAAAAGGGGTTGAATACCGCTCCCAGTATCATTTTGCCCTGGTGCTCAACCGCTATGCTTACACAGCAAATAGGAATGCCGTTAGCGTAATTTACCGTTCCGTCTATCGGGTCAATGATCCATTTATAATCGGAATCCATTACAATTTCACCCACTTCTTCACTCAGGATAAAATGGCCGGGGTAGCTTTTTTTAATAATGCCGATGATGGCTTTTTCCGATGCATGATCTATTTCGGTTACCAGATTATTGATGCCCGCTTTGTTGGAAATTTTAAATGCGCCGTTAAACGACTCCCGCATAATGCCTCCTGCCGTCGCGGCTGCTTCTAATAAGGTTGATTTTAACATGCCGCAAAGATAGGAACACAAAAAAGAATTATCTTTACCCTCAAACCTAAACACATTATTTATTATGGAATTATTTAAATCCGGTAATCCCACCCTCAGCGAAAAGATGTTTAAATCAACGCTCACGCTGGATAGCGAAAATGTGATGACCGTAAGGGGAACCTTAAATAAGTTCGGTTTCCTTTTTTTAATGGTTATGGCTACCGCCTTTTTTAGCTGGTACAGCTTTGGCAAAGGAGTAGATGTAACCTCTTATATGTGGGGGGGCGCTATTGGCGGACTGGTTGTAGCGCTGGTGATCGTCTTTAAAAAAACATGGGCGCCTTTCCTGGCTCCTGCCTATGCTTTATTGGAAGGCTTGTTTGTAGGCGCTATATCGGCCTACTATAATCATGCATTTGAAGCAACCGCACCATATATTATTACACAGGCAGTAGGATTAACATTTGGTGTAGCCATTGCCATGTTTGTATTATATAATATGCGCATCATTCGCGCTACAGAAACGTTTAAATCGGTTATTATAACCGCTACTGCGGGTATCGCCATATTTTACCTTATTTCTATCGTGCTCCGTTTTTTCAGCATTGATATTCCCTTTATTCACCAGGGCAGCACATTTGGAATTATTTTTTCATTGTTTGTAGTGGCTATCGCCGCGCTTAACCTGATACTCGATTTTGATATGATTGAGCGGGGTTCCGATGCGGGGGCTCCTAAGTTTATGGAATGGTACGGCGCTTTTGGCCTGCTGGTTACCATTGTATGGCTCTATCTTGAAATATTAAGATTATTGGCGAAACTGAACAGCCGTAAATAACGGCATACCGGCGAACACTATTAAAATATATTATTTGATATACAAAACCGCGGCTTATAACAGTCGCGGTTTTGTTTTACAATGGTTTTGCAGCTTTTTTATCTCCCGTATTGTTGGTCTATCGCGATAGAACCCTGTAAATGTCATTATCACCCATTCCTGAAGCCGACAGTGCTATATCTCTTTCTTTCGTGTAAAAAGATACTTGTTTTTATTATCATCACCGATCATAAAAAAAATTATACTCATGGCAAGCGTTATCACCGATCTTAATTTTTTCCTAAATACGAGGAAACATTTATTTTTTATAGTAAGCTTATCCTTCCAGGGCTGCTGCCGGCGCATTACCGGCCCAAATAACAGTAGGGAGCAGCAGCGTTAAGCGAATTAAAACAATACCATCTGTTCGGGTTTTGTATTTAATTCCGCCTTATCAAAGAACCAGACGCGGCCATGAGCGCCATCATAACCTGCAGTGAAATGCTTTTTGTTTTGCCGGAGACGATCAATGGCAACGGATAGTTTATGATGGTAACGGTGAATATCTTCTACCGGCGCCTGGTGTAAAATATTGAACTCGGTTCCAAAATGCGCTATTGCTTTTGCATACATAGCGCTTACTTCTAAGCTGCTTTCGCCAACACCGGTGATCTCAGCGAATATTTCGGGCAACGGCAATACATACTTAAAATCCTGAACCTGGCTCGCGGCTTCCTGTTCGTCCCGGTTGGCCAACTGTTCCACACGGTGTGCAACGCCAACAGTTAACGGCTTGTGGCAAACGGGGCAAATAGAGGGGGGTATTTCTTCCGTGCCCACTACATCAATACCTTTTATCAATGCCCACTGGTACATTGTTTCTAAGCAAAGAAATTTACTCGCAGCCCCCGCGTAATGCGAATGGGTATGCAGATCGGCAATAAAAAACATTATCAAAGATGCTAAATAAATTAGTAAAATTCGTTCAGTATTCAAATAATTAAGCGGTTGACGTACGATGCCGGGTCAAAAGAAATCTGGCTCTGAGCATACCATTAGTATGCTTTTCAAAATTTCCATAATTAAAATATAATTTCATTATATGAAATTTTATTGAGCTTAAAATGTATGAACGCAAACTAAAGCAGAAAGAATTGGCCAGGCTACTGGGGGTTGGGGAACCTAAGTTGTCGCAGATAATGAGTAAAAAAAGAAAGCCCGGTGTTGCTTTTCTAAAGGCTGCTTATAAGCTATTGGGGATTGATGGTAATGTTCTGCTTGATTTTGCTTAATGGAATTTACATACAGTCGTACCCCGTGCTAAGTTTAAAAGATACTTACGCCAGATTAGGTTTAATCATTCCGGGATATATTGCCGGTAAGGTTATCCCAATTGTATTCAAATTTGAAAATG
>CAYVEI010000219.1:0-6518 GCA_964450515.1 uncultured Terrimonas sp.
TGGCGGCAATGGTATCCATCTGGTACATGGTATCTTTTTTAGCTGTTGGCGGCACGTCCATTAATGAAAGGGTATCGCGAACAGCCTTTGTGCTTTACATCCTTTTCATTTGCCTGGCATCTGCTCACCACCTGCTCACAGACCCCGGCGTAAGCAGCGCATGGAAAGTATGGAATACCAGCTATGCCATGTATCTCGCTGTGCTGGCTTCCATGATACATGCTTTTGCGGTACCCTCTTCGTTTGAATCGGCACAGCGCAGGTGGGGATATAATAAGGGCTTGTTCCAGTGGCTGTCGAAAGCGCCCTGGGGTAATCCCGCCTTTTCTTCAATTATATTAGCCATAATCGGCTTTGGATTTATTGGCGGTACCACAGGAGTGATATTTGGGATGGAACAAACCAATATTATAGTACACAATACAATAGCCATTCCCGGCCATTTTAAAGGAACCGTGGTAATAGGCACCACCCTTACCTTTATGGGCATTACTTATTACCTCATACCGCTGATCTTCCGGAGAAAGATCGTTGGCTTCGGATGGGCCAAATGGCAACCCTGGATGTTTTTTGCGGGAATAGCCCTGCTGTCCATTTCCATGATCGTGCTCGGGCAAATGGGTGTTCCGCGGCGGCACTGGGATTCCACTTTCTCAGGAGGACCTTTTACCTACAATTTTAACCCGGCGGTAGATTTTTTCTGGGCGCTGATGATGCTGGGCGGCACGCTGGCATTCCTGTCTACCCTTATATGGATACTGATCGTGGTGATCTCCGTTTTCTTTGGGCCGAAAGTAAACGGTCCGCAGGATATGCAGCTCGCCATTTCGCCGCTGGCGCCGCAAACCAGGGCGCATAAAGGATTTGAAGCACCCGGCACATTGGTGCTTACCATTATATTTTTACTGGTTTTTTTGGCGCTCTTTTTCCTGAACTGGAAATGGCTTGCCGCAACATGGAACGTGAACTAAATGCAATACCCGAAGAAAAACCCTGATGTTTAAAAATGGATACCGGGGCCGGGCCCCGGTATTATTAACCTGGCTGATATGAAATACGCGCATTTATGGATATTACCGGTATGGCTTTTATTAAGCGGGTTCAATTTCCCCAATGAAAAAAAATTCCTCGCGCAAAAAGCGGCCAATATTGAGGTGTTCGATGCTGCCGGCAACAGCTTCGAACTGTTTACACTGCTGGGTAAAAAGCCGCTTATTATTTCGCCTGTGTATACCAGGTGCCATTCGCTTTGCGGCGTGATCAGCAATGGCGTTCAAACGGCAATTACCGGACTGGGCAGTTTGGGGAAAGATTTTACAATGGTTAGTTTTTCTTTCGACAGCAGCGACAGGCCAATGAACCTGGCAGCTTATGAAAACAGGTGGAAGATGGATGGCATAAACTGGAAAACCATTTCTGCTTCTGCGGAAAACATACAACAGTTCATGTCGTCCATTGACTACCAATACGACTATGATGCTGCAACAAAGGAATTCAACCATCCTTCCATTCTTATTGTGCTAACGCCGGGAGGCAAGATATCAAGATACATCTACGGAATAAATCCCTCCAAAAAAGATATAAAGCTTGCCGTAATAGAAGCCATGGCCGAAAAAACAAGACCGGGTATTATTAAAGGCTTTTACCTGCGCTGCTTCGGGTACGATCCTGTTTTGAAAACTTATACTATGGACTGGCGGTTTATTATATCTACATCGGCAGGCTTACTGATGATCAGCCTTGTAAGCGGGCTTTTTATAAGATCCTTTATTGTAACAAAAGACCAGCATGGATAAACAAACCGATACCCGTAATATCATTAAAGAGCGTACCAGAGGACACCAATTGTTTCAAAAAATATCTTCTCCGCTCGGAAAAGTGTATGCTACTGACTTAAATCCTTTGTATAACCTGGGGAGCATAGCTATACTGCTTTTTGTTATTGCCTGCATTTCCGGTATTTATATTTTTATTTTTTACAACATCAACCCGCGCCATGCCTGGGATTCGGTAGAAGCCATGTCGGCCAATATTTTTAATGGATGGATGAGAAGCATCCACCGGTATTCGTCGGACCTGCTGGTTATTTTTATACTGCTGCACCTGCTCCACACTTTAATAACGTCGAAGTTTAAACGATTGGTTTCCTGGATCAGCGGCATTATTTCATTCCTTATCGTTATCCTCATCGGGGTAACCGGTTATATATTGGTGTGGGATCAAAAAGCCAAGCTTACGGGTTATCTTACCGCCAGGCTGTTCTCCGGCCTGCCCATTTTTGACCCGTCTATAGCCGGCGCTTTTTTATTGAATGACCTGAGCACCGTGGGCGGCTTTTTTAAAGTGGCGCTGTTCGGGCATATTGCTTTTTCGCTGATAACGGTTATCATTATATGGATACATGTGCTCCGGATATCAAAGCCAAAGATATTTCCTCCCAAAAAACTGATCCTTTATTCGGTTATCGCTCTGAGCATTGTATCGTTTTTATTTCCTGTAAAAAGCGATCCGCCCGCACAGGCATCCAGCCTGCCGGTACATACTACTTTCGACTGGTATTATTATTTCGGCTATTACCTGATGAAGCTGTTCAGCATTAATCAAAACTGGATCATCTTAACCGGTTCCGGGCTGCTGCTGTGCATTATACCTTATATCTTCAAACGAAAAAACAGGCCGCCCGTTCATATTGATCTTGACAAATGCGACGCCTGTAATCTTTGCTCCTATGATTGCCCTTACGAAGCTATTGACATGCTCATCACAAACGGTGAAAGGAAAGCGATGCTCTCACCCGACAAATGCGTGGGCTGCGGCATCTGCATTGGTTCCTGCGCCGAACATGCCATCAGCCATCCGCAGTTTCCACAAGTTGTGCTGCACCCGCAGAACAAAGCCGATATTACCCTTTTCAGTTGCAGCTACTTCCCGGAACCCGAGCTGCCCCCGGAGCTGAATATTGTGCATTATAAAGTTCCCTGCACAGGCAGCGTGATGCCAAAGGATGTGCAGCAGATACTGGAAAACAACAGCCGGAAGGTTGCCCTCCTGGGTTGTGAAGATTGTTATTACCGCCTGGGGAAAACATGGACCATAAAGCGGTTCCTGCGAAAAAGGGCTCCCTCGTTTTCAAAAAAATTCGATGCGTCTAAACTGAAGTTGTTTACGCTAACCCAATACAGTAAGGAAAAGCTTCTTTCGTTTTCTAACGAAAAGGATAAGAACGGTAAAAAACAGGATAAGCTGATCATTGCAGATCATGAAAAAAGCCATCCTGTTCTTTCGGTGCTGATCCTTACTGTTTTTTTTGCATTAGCAATTCCGATAAGCAGCACAGTAGTGCGGTTTTTTAACCCGGAAGAAAAAACACTGATCGTGAACTTCAAATATATTTCCACTCCGCAGGAATATGAACAGGGCAGCTCCGTGGCAAAACACATGCAGGCGCTAACCCCGGTGGTGAAAAAGAGAAGCCCGGTGGTGCTGAAAATATTTTCATCGCAGGATCAGTCCCTGCTCTATGAAAAGGAATATACGCCAAGAGGGGTCCGCCAGGATATTGCCCTGTTTATTTACACACAGTTAACTATCGAAGAAGATCATGTGGATATTGAGCTAAGGGAAACAGCATTCCCGGAAAAACAATTCCGTCTGAACAATGTGCAATTGAAAAAAGGCGATGGAACATTTGTGGTATTTAAAGATAATAACCTGGTTCTGGCAGGTGCAAACTGACAGGTATCCCTGTCTTCTTCCCGTGATTTGTGGTTAACTCTCAAACAGAATTGAACATCTCTGTTCTATTTAAGCATAAAAAGATATTTTTGCACGGTTGATATCAGGAGAGATGCCAGAGTGGTTGAATGGGACGGTCTCGAAAACCGTTGTACCCGCAAGGGTACCCAGGGTTCGAATCCCTGTCTCTCCGCCAATGCCCGCCGAAGTTTAACGAAAATGCCGTATATTGTTTTATGAAGAAAATAAGTATCCCTTTCCTGTTTTCCATGATCATTTTTATGGTAAGCGGCGCCGCATCCGCTCAAAATGCTTTAGACAGTATATTACCCGTTCGCGGATTTTGCATTGCGGCGCCAATGCCAAAAGGCGTTGACTCATTCGTAACCTTTATTAATAAGGAACTTGCCCCGGCAAAGGTTAATACGCTGATCCTGCGTGTAGATTATAATTACCAGTATACCAGCCACCCCGAACTGCGTGACAGTATCGCGCTATCCAAAGCAGATGTTAAAAAAATAGTAGCCGCCTGCCGGGCAAACGGCATAAAAGTAATACCCCAGGTTAACCTGCTTGGACACCAGTCGTGGGCAAGTAAACCGTCTAATCTTTTACGCGTGTATCCGCAATTTGATGAAACGCCTCATGTAAAAATGCCGGAAAAATATGTATGGCCCAATGCCGATAGTTTGTACTGCAAAAGCTACTGCCCCCTGCATCCCGGCGTTCATAAAATTGTATTCGCATTGATGGATGAGATCTGCGATGCGTTTGAAACGGATGCTTTTCATGCGGGTATGGACGAAGTATTTTATATTGGCGACGCCAAATGTCCGCGCTGCCGCGGAAAAGATAAAGCCGGGCTGTTTGCAGGAGAAATAACCCGTATACACGACCATCTTGCCGCCTCAGGAAAAAAGCTATGGATATGGGGCGACAGGCTGATTGACGGATATACCACGGGGCTGGGTATGTGGGAAGCCAGCCATAACAATACCCACCCTGCAATTGATATGATCCCCAAAGATGTAGTAATATGCGACTGGCATTACGAACGGCCCGATAAAACGGCAGTGTACTTTGCCATGAAAGGGTTTAATGTAGTTACCTGCCCCTGGCGGAATCCATCCGTTGCCGTTAGCCAGCTCAATGATATGATCAGTTTCAGAGAGGGATCAACACCTGAAATGAACGCCAGGTTCCGGGGAATGGTTCAAACGGTATGGTCGGGCGCCAATGGATTCCTGCGGGGTTATTATGGCGGTACAGAAAATGCTACCGCAGGCGGCAATACGCCATGGGACTGCTTTCGGGTACTTTACGAGGAAATCAGCAGGCTCAGGTAACATTAAGGAAATAGCGTTATATATTTCCGGGAAATGGGCCGATGCCACACATGCTGTTAATTTTTTCTCATCATTTTTATTGAGAACCATCCAAGTTGATTATTCTCCGAAGAAATCTTTAGTAAAGAATCTGTGAAAAGCTGGTCCCAGTAGTTTTCAATTTCTATACGAAACGTATAGTAAAGGCTGAACAGCAGCACTGCGGGGATAAAAAACTCAGCGATTTTTGAAATTAGCTTTTGAGGTACTATTTGCGGGGCCGGTTGCTGCCGCGATTCAGCGTAAGGTATTATTTTTTCCTTTGAAGTTTCCACCGGTTCTCCTACTGCCCGATTGGTGCTTTTCATTTCTCCCTTAGCTAATATTTATTTAACCTTCAAGGTATCGTTTTTTACCTAAAATGTTGTGATTACCGGATTGAAAAGAAACTGCTAACTTTTGGCAAACAGATCCTCATTATGGTTTCAGCGAATAAAAGCTCAGTAAGCGGATATTATTCAGGTTACTGTAGTCGTATTGATACAAGCCTTTTTTACCAACGATCATCGCTTTTTTATTGGCTGCAATTACATCATAAGGCTCGCTACTTTCAATTTGATGTAGCTGCTTCAGCGCATCCGGGCTGGATGCGTCGTATACCCTTACACCGCTTGTACCGTCACATACAAAGAGCAGGTTGCCGTCTTTAGAGAGTCCGGTTGGGCCGGTAAGCGGATAGGTTTTTATCAGTACAGGGTTCATCAAATTTTTTACATCTACTATGTTCAGCTCATTGTTATTTCCGCCACAGGAAGTGCCGCCGCGCAGCGTAACATAGGCATACGCACCATCCGTTACTACAGGATCACAGGCACGGCCATGCGAAAAAGTACCCAATTGCACAGGAGATATGGGATTGGCAATATCATACATGAACATCCCTGTAGAAGAGCCAAGGAATAATTTATCTTCAAAAGGATAAATCGTTTCCAGGTCGAAGCCTGCATAGAAAGTGGTATCTAACCGCGGAGTGGCGGCTGTGGTAATATCCACAATGCCTACACTGTGCGGTTCCCTAATGGCATACAGGTAATCGTTCATTAATACCATGCTTGCCATGGAACCAGCAGTGCCGTTAGCATTAGATTTTACCCCTCCGGAACTGGCGGCATTATTTAAAGCGAACATATCGCCCCCCAGGTAAAGTCTATCGTCAAATGCTACAACGGTATCCTTTTTAATCCAGTCCACCGCCACGTGATCATCGTCTACAACTGAACCATAGCCATACATCCTGCTCATAAAAAAATTGCCGATCCGGTTGGTAATGCTCACCTTTTTCGGATTGCTGATATCTATAGCGAGCAGGTCACCGTACATATCGGCATACAGGATATTATCCCTTACGCCTATATCGCGGTTACCGGGTATGTTCAGAAAAGCCACCTGGGAAGGCTT
>CAYVEI010000220.1:0-6496 GCA_964450515.1 uncultured Terrimonas sp.
ACGGATCCACCACATGCCACCTTCCTATCTGTGCATCATACATTCTTGCACCAAAGTCTAACCACTCTAAACCAGAGCCATCAGAGAACTCTTTACGCTGCTCTTCCTTACCATTGTATTTATATTTATTTTCAGGACTCCCAAACGCTAATGCTTTAGAAGAGATGCCACTCATTGTAAGCCCGAACGGATAGTAATGCGTTTCCTCCAGTATGGCTCCCCTGGTATGTATCACCTGAAGATTATCAAAGAACACATCAACCTGGCTTTGGTTGCTGACATAAATATACACATAACCATTTTTAGACGCAACCTTTTGTTGTAAATGATGGGACTTAACTACACTATTGTCACCTACAGCATCGAACCCGCTGGCTATACCTTTAAACTGTTCATCAAAAAAGATATAGTTGATAAATGCTCTTGGTTTGGATGAGCTATTGGGGATCTCAGTTAACTGGTCTGCAAACAGTGAAGCTAAAAAAGTTTTTGCATCCTAAATACAAAAACCTGGTATTACACCGGGCTTATTTTATAACCGAATTTATTAAAATAAGTAACACCTAAGCCGGACGAGCCGGAACCAAAAAGGAAAATTCGTAATTTTCGGTTATTATGGAACTGCTTACCCAAAGATATAGCGAAAAGATCAGCGGCGTACTCGGATGTTACGACCGCATTGTAGTAACTGGCACCTTACCAGTATTAAGCAATGCCAGTCATTTAACTGCCTATATGTTTCAAAACAATATCCGCATCTTCGATTATGCAAAATTTGCGGAACCATACCGGGATGAGTTGAAACAAAATGCCCAACGCATAGCCAGTGAGGCTGGTTTGGAAATTGAATTCATACGCGGCAGCGGCGTAAGAAAAGAATCTGTAATTGAAAGTGTTATCAAAAAGCGGGGAACGCATGCCGGCCTGGTACATATTATTTCGGTAATGGAAGGCTGTACAAGTTATAAGCCCTGGCATGATAAAGTAAGCCACAAAACTTTTTTAAAATACGACCAGGGCAAATGCCTCACTTATTATTTTTATTTTATTGATGAGTTATTGGGGCTTTGCTATGTCCGGGTGCCTACCTGGCTGCCATTCAAGCTACAAATATTTTTTAACGGCCATGCATGGCTAAGCAATGAGCTGGCAAAAAAGAAGATTGGCCACCAGATGATGGACAATGCTTTTATAAGTATAGACAATTGGGGCAAGGCACAAAAGATGAGCGATAACTTATCTATTGAAAAACTACATAAAAAATTAGATGGCTTTGCGCAAAAATATTGTCCTGTCCATAAAGTGTTCAGGCAAGATTATCACTGGAGCATTATGCAATGTGAATATTCTACAGATATAGTATTCAAAAAACAAGAAGATTTAAAACCGCTTTACGGACAACATTGCCAAGGCAATACATAGTGTTAAGCCTGAAAACATCATTACTTTTTTTGGTAAAAAAATGCATGGTAAATATGAAGGTGAGGTAGGCAATAATTATCATGTGCGTATAGAAGGCAGCCGTATCAAACATAACATGGGTAAGGCATCTATAAAAATGTATGATAAGTTTGCACATATTTTACGCATCGAAACAACCGTCAATGACGTAACTTTTTTTAAACACTACCGTGAGGTAATACAGTGGGATGGTACTTCTATACAAAAAGAAGCATCCATGAAAAAAAAACATCTACAGCCTCCACCCGTTGCAAGAAATAGTATCGGCCTCCAACAGCCACTATCTTGAGTTTATCTCTGCCATTGAAGATGATACGATCGGCCACAAAAAATTAGAGAAAGCAACAGAAACAAAAACAGTGGAAAACGGCAACTACAAGGGATTGAATTTTTTTAGCAGGGCTGATAAAAAGATTGTACTCACATTGGCAAGGGGAGAATTCAATATATACGGATTCAGGTGTAAAGACCTTTCCAAATATATAAAAAATTACTCAAGCGACCAGCTAAGCAGGCTACTCAAAAGATTGAGGGTACACGGGATTGTTAAAAAAATTGGTAACAGCTACAAGTATTATTTAACCAAATTCGGAAAAGAAATCATCACCTGTTCACAAAAAGTAATCAATATGGTAATGATTCCCCAACTTGCTAAAGCTGCATAATATTTTGGCAAATAATGCGGTGATTTTAGTTTTAAGGTACTAATGAATATAGAATGTTGAATTGAATTAATGGACAACTCAATTCATACTCCTGATGATAAGAGACGGTTTCAGTTCGTCACTTTATTCATTCTGTAATTCAAAAATAACGGTCACATCTACCGACCCCCATGCCTCTGTTAAACCGGATGTGTCGTCAATGTATCCAAACTAGTGTGACTAGTAAGATGTAGGAAGGGTTTTATAAAATAATACAAGGATCTTTGAGCCGTCAGCATCAACTCACCGCTCTGTATCGATCCGGCATTGGGGAATGGGTAGGAAGGCTTTTTGATAAATCATCATATTTTTTCGTTTCTTCTCGGTTCAATCATATTGATTGCTAAAGGAAGCATTTCCTTAAAAACTCTTGCTGAATTATTATCTGAAAGTATAGGTGTCAAAGTTTTTGAGCCAACCTTGATACTGATTTTATTACTCAACATTTTTTTCATCATGTGTAGTCAAGGCTGATAGGGGATGGTTTTACGCGGAGATATTGGACCGTATAGCTGGAGTACTATTTCAATAAATAGAATTTCTTATCAAGCAATTTGCGTTCATCGTATTCAGAAAAATTACCGGCAATGTCTGTTTTACTCATTTGATGACAGCTCCGGCAGGATATGCCGGTTTGAACAAGAATTGTTTCGTCTATTCCGGGTTTTTCATTGCGAGCAATTGGTTTGCGAAACCTTGTCACATTCGTTTTGGCATTAGTTATTCTTCGTTCAAGCACCTCTTTGAAGTCCCAGTTTTCATATTGCTGTACACACCGGGCAAGTTTATAAACGTCTGAGGCTTCTTCCCTTTGGCCGTTCTTAATCAACATGTCGCCGTAAGCCATAAAAAAACCTTCTATATTATGAGGCGCAATCCACGAGTTATAAAATACACGGTCTTTGGATTTGTGAGCATACTCCAGCAGTTTCATACCAGCTATCTGTTCCTTCGTGGTTTCGTTTTTGGGATCAAAGTTTTTAGCATACCCTTCAGCAAGCGTTCTCATTAGCTTTAATCCTTTTTGAAATTTGTCGTCTGTATATGGCAGGCGGCTTAACGTATATGCCAGAGAAAACGCACTGAAACTTTCCCACTCCCTTATGGCTTTCAACCCATTCAAATATCCATCTTTCCGCAAACCCTTATCGTTGCTTATAGCTCCGTTTACCAGTTTAACAGACGATAAAAAAGAGAGTATTCTTGTATCAGAAGGGTTCATGAGGTAAGATTCTCCAAAATACTTTTGTGCCAGTGTTGCATGATCAATAACTGTGGAACTGTTATTATTGTTTTGATGTTCAGATAGCGCCCACATATGCGTAAAAGCTAAATGAGTAATGGTGCGAATATCATTTGGATTATCGAGGTAGGCGGCAGTAAGCTTTTCCAAAACAATGGGGATACTGTCGTAATTTCCCTGATGAAACTGCTGCCAAAAATTTGTGTTTGTGGCTATTGACAATGGGGACTGCGTCCATGTATATCTTTTTTCGGAGAGCGTAATGGTCTTCACCGAATTAAAAACCAGTTGATACGATGCTGCCCCCGCAATGAACAGAAAAATGATAAGGATTACAACAAGCTTTTTCATAATACTTTTGACAGTTGTAATCCTAAAAGTACTATGTGAGATAACCTGTATATAGAATAAAATTTACCCGACGCTAAGACTGATCCGGCACCAGTTCATGGAAAAAATATTCATGAGGTTTCATAGTAAGATACTCAACCGGTGTATAACCGGTGAAATACCTGAAATCCCGAATGAGATGACTCTGATCTGCATATCCCGAAGCATAGGCAAATCCTGACCAGCTTTGTACAGGAGCCTGCGAGATCGCTTTGAGCGCCTGATCAAAGCGAATGATTTTTTTAATGTCCTTTGGGGGCAGTCCCGATTGGTCCTTCATTAACCGGATAGAATGTTTATGACTGTATCCCATATAGCTGCTGAGCAGTTCAGACACGGGTAAAGTGGGATCAGCAAGCATTTTTTCCATTCTGCTCCATACAGTTATTTCCTGCAAAGAACATTTTGATAAACGTGAGGTAATCCATTCATTAAGGATTGAAAACATTTGTTTACATCCATGCGCTTCCCGGAGGCGTTCGTGTAGCAACGGTATTTCTTTGCCCCAGACATCCCGGGCGGAAAAGTTATTATCAGTAAAATGACATGCCGGGATTTTGAATAGCTCGTAAAAACCAAAAAGTGTAAAACGCAACCCTGCCATGCAAAAATCCGCAGGTGGAAAGAAGTCAAAATAAGTATGTCGTACTCCGGATATAACAGCATCCGTAAGATCAGGTGTGGTGTCATTCCAGTCGCTTTTTCCCGGAACCTTGTCACCCAGGTTAAAAAAGAGTTCGGTCTTATTATTAGGAAAAAGCCTTTCGGAAAGTTGTAAGCCATTCCCTTTCATGAATACATAATGATCGACAAACAAATTTACCGGGTATGGGGGTATTTCCAGCGTGTAGGTAATGTTATTGTTGGTAAAGGAGATCATTGTAAACAAATTTTAGTGCCTGTCACCTTTCCTTAGCGTTCCACTATTATGTACGCCGCTGCCGATATACGTGATGTTGAAGGCACGCGCTCTTTTCTAAAATTAAGAAAAGGAAATGAAATCCCAGAGGTAAAAATTGCGCTATAACAGATAGATGGTCCGTCGCTCAGTTTCGTGGCGGAGCCTGCACGCTTGCTTTCTTTTTAATGCTGCAGTTAAATAGTGAGGTAAATTTTATTCTATACATCCGCAATCAGCTACTGTAGTTTTACGCTGCATGAAGACAATTGCATATTCTGGAGAATTGTAGACATACCTCTTGGCGCAATTGAGCTTAGCCGCATGTATCATTAAAAAAATCTGATGTTTATTTAAATCTTCAATTATGACCTCTCCATTCTTAAAATCAATCTGCGTTTTGCTGTTTTTGTGCTCCATGATGTACGCCTGCAAAAAGCCAGACGCTGAGCCAGCCGAACCCGCACCAAATGGACACGCTGTTACTGCCGATACCATTTCCAATCATCTCCGTTTTATTAATGCAGTAAAAAAGCAGGGTGCCATTCCAAAAGGCCCGGCAACCAGTTCGTTAAAGATATCTTTTCAAGATACGCTCTACTTAGTGGATAAATGGAAAATACCTATAAAGTTCCTGCATGAGGATACAACGAAAAACGTGGCCGGGGCCTTTATACAAGTACATGCATCAACTGGTGCAACATTTTATTATGATGTGCCGGAAGTACCAGATATAGCCCCTAATGATTCGGTTTCTGTTATACTTATTGGCATTGACCCTCGGGGGCTAATGGATACATCCGGGGTTCCACCTGCCGGAGCCCCTTTCAATTTTGAAATAACCATTGTGCCTCATGATCTGCAAGGTCAGCCATTGGCTGAGGTCACCTCGCCTGCCCAGGTACCGGAAGAGAACGAAAATGGGACAGGAAGCTGCGGTCTTGTTACCCAACCGGGGGAATATTGGGAGTGGAGCATGTCTTTTATTGTGGATCCAGCTTCCTCAACAGGCGAAAATATATTTTTCAATTCCCCTAATAAATTATGGGGATTGAAAGGACAGGATATACAAGGCTGTTGCACAGATGGAATATCTTCCTATACCTCCAATTGCGCTGTTGAAAATCAGCGGCGTATAAATTTTCAAACCTTTTTTAACTGGCCAAGTGAGATCTACAAATTTTTTGAAGACGGCACTTACGCAGGACTGGCAGAATATCTATCCGCTGATCCCGATCCCCAGGGAAGTGATTTTTGCGGTACAGGTGATGGTGTAGTTAAAGAAGATTTCGACCGAAGTTTTTTGGAAGGGACATGGACCGTTAACGCTTCTTCGTTTCTTACCACGCTGGGTACTTCAACTCCACAGGCAGGCAGTCTAGCTGCAAGGCCGCTTGGCGTAATAGACTTGGTAACCTGTCGTCTTCTAATTATAGTCAAACCAAGTCAGGAAGGTGGTAATCGTGATTTAGTGAATTTTTATATACGTCAAAATTCAAGTTCTCCGACTTGGTACCCGATTTAATTTGTCTATTAAGCGAGACCAATATTTCAATTACAGTAGCTCCTATAACCCGACTTGGGAGAGCGCTTTGGATGATAAACTAATAGCCTGATTTGGGGTATGAACAACTCACCTTCATCCCTATTAATACAAATATTACAAAACAACCAGGCTGTTTTATTCACAAGAAGCAACGGCTAAGGTCGATCAAAATGGATTAAAAAGCGGGAATATTCGTTCCGAGAAGGGAAAGCAGTAATTTTGCAACGATAGTTCTTTCACTTTCCTGAAATCAT
>CAYVEI010000221.1:0-6426 GCA_964450515.1 uncultured Terrimonas sp.
GAAGGCACTTCACTGTCTACTTTATCCGTGGCAATTTCCAACACGGTTTCATCCACTTTTACATGATCGCCCGGCTTTTTACTCCAGTGTAAAATGGTAGCTTCCATGATACTTTCGCCTAACTTAGGCATTACCAGGTCAACTATCGCCATATTAGAATTTTAGTTATCATTAAGGCTCAAAGGTAAGTATTGCTGTGCAATTAGGAACCAGCAGGTATATATGTGAATATTTTTATAATAACTCTTTTTCCACGCCTGTATTGCCCGGCGCTACGGCAATGAAATCCCTTCTTCGGTCATCAGCCTGCGCAACAGATTCAAAGCATAGTACGAGGTCATTTCAATATTGCGTGCCCGGTCGTACCGGAAATGAAATGCTGCTGTAATCGTCCTGTTGCGGCTGCCTGCCGCTATCCATACGGTTCCTACCGGTTTTCCGGCTGTGCCTCCATCAGGCCCCATGATGCCTGAAGTAGCTATGGCATAGTTGGTTTGCATTTTTTCCATAACGCCGCTCACCATTTGCTTTACGGTATCTTCACTTACAGCACCCACCGACTGCAGGATTGTTTTTTGTACGCCCAGCACATTTTCTTTTACTTCGTTGGCATAGCTTACCACACTCCCTTTAAACCAGGCGGAGGAGCCTGCAATGGAAGTAATGAGGTGGGCAATATATCCCCCCGTGCAGCTTTCTGCCGTAGCAATGGTTTGTTTGTTTTGCAGCAGCATTCTTCCCATTACCTGTGCAAGCGTAATATCTTCGTCCGCTACCAGCCATTCGGCTACCAGCGCTTTTAATTTTTTAAACTGAATATTCAGTGTTTCCTGGAGCCGGCTGCTGTTATTGTTACTGCCGGTTATGCGTAACCGAACCATACCATAATTGGGCAGGTAGGCCAATTTAAGATGAGCAGGCAGGTGCGCTTCCCAGTCCTTAATGGCTTCGGCCAGGAAGGATTCGCCGATGCCAAAAGTAAGCAGGGTACGATGGTCAATAAAGGGAAAAGTAAAATACCGCTGCAGGTGAGGAATAACATAATCCGTCATCATCCCTTTCATTTCATGCGGTACGCCCGGCATACTTACAAAAATCTTTCCGTCTTTCTCAAACCACATACCGGGGGCCGTTCCCCTGTTGTTAGGGATAACGGTACAATTGTCGGGCACTTCGGCCTGTTTAAGATTACGATCTATTAGCGGGCGGTTCAGTTTTGCAAAAATGGCTTTCACATTGGCCAGCGCCCCGCCGTCAACAACCATTGAGCCGCCAAAGTATTCGCAAAGCACCGGTTTTGTAATATCATCAGCGGTAGGACCCAGTCCGCCTGTTATAAGAATTATAGCAGCGTTGCGGCTTTCTTCATTAAGCGCACGAACAATTTCTGCTTTACTATCGCCAACGGATACCCTGCGCCTCAGCCATATGCCTGTTTTGTTCAGTTCCTGCGCTATCCAGGCGCTGTTGGTATCTATAACCTGACCGATCAGCAATTCATCGCCAATGGTAATAATGGAAGCGTTTATTTTGAGGGTATCACTAAAAGGATCAGACATCTGTGCCATCATAAATTTCCTGCAAGGTAAGCGTAAAGTGTATCGTTTGAATCGTTAGCGCACCCTCTTCAGCTATATTTTCAAACACCCACGAATGATCGGGCTGCCTGCGGGAAACAATCACCAGTTTCCTGAGGGTATCAATCATGATGTATTCCTTCAGCGAAGCGATTTCACGGTAAAAGAAAAATTTTCTGCCCTTATCCATGCTGCCGGTAGAAGGAGAAAGTATCTCAAATATTACGGAAGGATTAAGCAGGGTATCAAATTTATCATCTTCTAACTGAGGCTCGCCGCATACAATCACCGCATCCGGGTACATGTATGCATCCTGTGAAGGTGTGCTAACACGCATATCGGCAGGAAGCATTCCGCAATGCCTGCCTTTTAAAAAATAGCCCACTTCCCGGTACAGGTTCATGGCAATCCTGTTATGCTTTAAACCGGCGCCGGCCATGG
Source organism: uncultured Terrimonas sp. (assembly GCA_964450515.1). GTDB lineage: Bacteria > Bacteroidota > Bacteroidia > Chitinophagales > Chitinophagaceae > Agriterribacter. The sequence goes on from CAYVEI010000221.1 coordinate 2,019, forward strand.
CAATAATGTGCCCGTTATAATACTCACTCCGGCTCTGAGCAGTCCGTTCTGCTGCCAGGTATGTTTCCGGGGAGATATAGTTGTATTTTAGCGCCGGTTCTTTAACTTCATTTTCCATACTATAAATTTAATCATTCCCCGTTTAGCAATAAATAATTTTTATGATGCGAAAAAAGGCTCCGGGTTCCGGCAATGCGGTGGCAGCATGTATCCTGCTTATGGTTACATTGTTCCCCCTAACAAATATTTATGCACAAACCATTACACAAAAACTGCAAAAAGCATTCCTCGGGTTTGAGCAAGACAGCCAGTTGGCGCATGCTATCAGCTCGTTGTATGTAATAGACGCGGCTACAGGAAAAGTAGTGTTTGATAAAAATTCGCGGATTGGTTTGGCGCCCGCTTCCACCCAAAAAGTAATTACCAGCACCACCGCTTTTGCACTGCTGGGAAAAGATTTCAGCTATACCACATCATTTGCTACCAACAACCATGATAGTACTTTATATATTTTCCCTTCCGGCGATCCCACATTGGGTAGCGAGAGATGGGAGAATACAAAGGCGAATGCTATATTAAACAGGATCACCCGCTCGCTTGAACAAAACAAAAAAAATATTAACACCATAGCTATAGATAACAGCCGGTGGGAGTTTGATTATATTCCTGATGGCTGGATCTGGCAGGACATAGGCAACTACTACGGCGCGGGCTGTGAAAAATTAAACTGGCGCGAAAATCAATACGACCTGCTGCTGCAATCCGGTAAAGCCTTAGGCGATCCTGTTCGCATAGCGGGTACCCATCCTAAATTATACGGGTACAGCCTCCGGCCGGCAGTAATATCGGCAGCCAGGGGAACGGGAGACAATGCGTATATTTATTTACCTTTAAATGATACCGCGGGAATCGTAAAGGGAACCATTCCCGTAAACGAAAATGCCTTTGCCATATCGGGGGCATTTCCTTCGGGCGTCAGGCAGTTCATTGCCGAATTAACAGATAATATGATAAAGACAGGCATAGCGGAAACAGCGCCTGAAATAAAGCCGGTAGCTCCCCCCGGGGCTGAAAATTATACCATCATTCATACGGAAACGTCTCCCCCGCTGGATTCCATTATTTACTGGTTCAATAAAAAAAGCATTAACCTGTATGGAGAGGCATTGCTGAAAACAATAAGCTATAAGGAAAGCGGCTATAGCGCCACAGATACAGGCGTTACTGTTGTAAAAGATTTCTGGAAGCGGAATGGCATTGACGCAGCGGAATTAAATATAGTGGATGGATCGGGGCTTTCTCCCCTGAACAGGGTTACCACCCATGCACAGGTTCAGGTACTGCAATACGCGCAGAAGCAACGATGGTTTTCGTCTTTTTTAAACTCCTTACCTGTATATAACAGCATGAAAATGAAAAGCGGCACCATCAGGAATGTAAAAGGATTTGCCGGCTACCATACTTCATCAAACGGCAGCAGTTATATTTTTTCATTTTTGGTGAACAACTATAATGGTGAAGCATCATCATTGGTACGCAAGATGTATACCGTGCTAAATGTGCTGAAGTAAGCGGAAGGGGTGCTGTGAGGAGGATGGGTTGTAAGGTGTAGGGTGAGCGGCATAGGGTTGTAAGCTGTAAATGACAAGCTGAATACAGCTTAGGAAATGTTGTAACTATTTTACCTGTATTATGTGCAGCGCAATTCTATCTGGTAAGCTTTCAAAAATTTGAACATCAGAACTGAACTTAATCCTTACTTTTATTGAAAGCTTTGGTTTCGGTATTTGTAATTTATATGAGACAACTAACCCCACTTTGCATTTTATTATACCTGCTTGTTTCCTGTACGGCTAAAAAGCAAAATGACACAACCCAATTGGAAGAGCCACCTGTTTCCGGGCTCTCCGGGAAAGAGCTGGCGGTAGCGCATTGCAGCCGGTGCCATGCTTTTGTAAGCCCTGACTTATTAACAAAAACGATCTGGAAAGAAGATGTGCTTCCGGCCATGGGGTATCGTATGGGCATATACAGCAGCGGATCAAGACCCGATAGTTTGTTTGATGCCGGCGTAAGCGGCAGTATGGTACGTGATGCCAATATCTATCCCGAAAGTCCGGTGCTGGCTAAAGCGGATTGGCACAAAATAGAGCAATATTTTATGGAGCAGGCTCCGGATACCATTCCGCCTCCGCTTCGCAAAAGTCCGATCCGGATGGGACTGCAGCATTTCAAATACAAAGAAGCTTCCTTCTCTCATCGCCCCTCGCTCACCACTATGGTCAAAATTCTTCCTGATAACCGGGGTATTGTATTTAGTGATGGAAAAAGCAGGCGTAATGTTTTAACCTTTCTAACTCCAGATCTTAAAGAAAATTATAGCATACCGCTGCCATCAACGCCTGTTCAGTTTGATGAGAAAGCAGACGGGCTGTACCTCACAACTACCGGTAACGGAATTTTTCCAACGGATGCTCCCGGAGGTGCTGTACAACGATGGGTGAAAAATGAATCGCAGCCGGGATATCAACCGGGGAATATCATTATTTCAAATTTACAGCGGCCGGTATGTATGGCATACGGCGATTTGAATAAAGATGGATTTGAAGATGTTGTGGCCTGTGAATTTGGCAACCAAACCGGGCAATTGGCCTGGTACGAAAACAATGGGAAAGGAGGTTATAACAAAAGGATCCTGCGCGATAAGCCTGGTGCGGTCACGGCCATTATTAAGGATGCCAATAACGACGGGTTACCCGATATTTATGTGCTCATGGCACAGGGCGATGAGGGCGTTTTTTTGTATGAGAACCAGGGATCGGGTACATTTAAGGAAAAACGACTGTTATCATTCCTGCCCCTCAACGGATCCCAGTATATTGAACTGGCGGATTTTAACAAAGATGGCTTTGATGACATCGTATACGTTTGCGGAGACAATGCCGATAAAACACCGGTATTAAAGGATTACCACGGTATTTATATTTTTCTGAATGACGGGAAATCCAACTTTACGCAATCGTATTTCTACCAGATGAACGGCGCTTATAAAGCGATGGTACGGGATTACGACCTGGATGGCGACCTGGATATTGCTGCTATTTCTTTTTTCCCGGATTATCTCCGCTACCCGGAAGAAAGCTTTATTTATTTGAAAAATAAGGGGAATTTAAAATTTGATGATTATTCATTTCCTGAAGCGCCCGGGGGAAGATGGATCGTAATGGATGCGGGCGACATGGATGGTGACGGGGATATTGACCTGGTTTTGGGTTCCTTTGTATATTTTTTACCACAAGGCGATACCACCGGGCTGGGCAAAAAATGGCTGCTTACCGGTACTTCTGTTGTTGTTTTGGAAAACACGATCCGGTAGGGCTGGGGTGAGACGGGAGAAATGAGAGGGGTGAATGGTGAACAGTGAATAGTGAATGGTGAGCGGTTTCACGTTTATCGTTTCACGGGCCATCGTAAAAATACAGTAGATCAGCGGTTTGTCGTATTTCCATTACAAAACAAAGGCATGATATTCTATTTTTTGGGGCGGCCACATGCATTTACTTTGAGGAATCCATTCATCCTAAAAACCAATTCTTATGTCCTTAACCGTAGCTCAATTTTCCGCACTCCCTGAAGCTCAAAAACTCGAACTCATTGTTAAAAATGCCGTAATACTTGGCGAGAGAAGAGATAACATTTTTGAGTATGTTCTCTATGATATTGATGGTTTGTATGTAGAAGAAATACGTGGAATTCACTATGCCGACTGGTATCAGTATACTGGCATTGACGACATGAGCCTCGTGCTTCCCTACACAGAAGAAATACAGGTAGTATTTGAATAATCTTTTACACACCGTAAAATCAATGTTTCATTTTAGCGCAGGCCTCTAAGCCCTGGTTCCGCCGCTTTGCCAGAACTGTGCTTAATTATCTCCTCCGTACATGACTCATTAACAACATCTGTAACTCCTATAAACCGAAATTAATATTTTTAAGATTGGAAAGCCCGAAGGGCTGATATTATTATAGCAATTAGTAAATTAGGGTTCATTAAACCCCGAAGGGGGTGGCATTCCATAACAAACCTAAACCTGCTATCATGCCTGGTACATTTTTTCAGATCTATATTCAGATCGTTTTTGCTGTTAAGGGAAGAGAGAATTTAATTGCTAATAATTGGAGTACTGATTTGCATAAATATATAGCTGGTATTATTAAAGGGAAAGATCAAAAATCTATTATTGTTAATGGCATGCCTGATCATATACATGCTTTTGTAGGCTTGCGTCCCGCTATGGCAATAGCTGATTTAGTAAGAGATATCAAAAACAATTCATCGAATTTTATTAATAATCACAAATTTATTAAGGGAAAATTTGCATGGCAGGAAACCTGCCTGCGGTAG
>CAYVEI010000222.1:0-2226 GCA_964450515.1 uncultured Terrimonas sp.
TCGTCATAAACACCCACTCCACTTTATTATAATGAAAAGCTTTGCTCTTCGGTAATACCACAGAACCTTTCAATACGCCTTTCTTATCTTTCTTTACCGACAATAACGCCCTGGCATAAGCGCCTTTTTCATAATCAAAAGTCTCTCCGTCATCATCGTATAATTGTATACTGTTTTCAGTATGGCCATAATGCCTTACTGTTAAAGGTAATATTTCATCCTTACGCGGTGTATGCAATACCGGCGGGATCATTGGAATAATGGCGCCTTCTTTTACGAATAAAGGAATGTTTTGAAGTCCCGGTTCAATTTCAATTATAGCGCCATTGCCTGCAAGCCTGCCCGTATAAAAATCGTACCAGTTGCCTTTGGGTAAAACCACTTTCCTTGTTTTTTCACCGGCGAACATCGGCGCCACCAATAAATAATCGCCCACCATAAACTGGTCTTTAATATCCTGTTTTATCGCTGTTTCATAGGGATTGTCGGATGAATTTAAGTTGCCTCTTTCTTCTTTGGCATTAAAGAAAAATCCTTCTTCGAGATTCATGGCTCTTACCGGTGGCTTTCCTTCAAAATGATATTGCGCAAATGCATTGTACAGGTAAGGCAGCAATTGCATGCGCAATAACATTACAGATTTTACCTCATCGGCCACATCAGCAAAGGTCCAGGGCTTGGTACCATCCGCCCAGGCATTGAGCATAGCCATAGGTGAAAAGCATACCGACTGCATGCGCCGCAGCCACTCTTCCGCTGTTTTGGACGAACGGGCTTCGGGTGTCCACAGTACGCCTATAAAGCTGCTGTTGCATAAAGCCGTAATGAAATCGCGGTGATTGTAATAATCATTATAGATCACGTAAGGTAAAGAAGGCGCGCCGGCATTGGAAGCACGGGTTAACCCGTAAGTACGCTGATTTTTTTCACGGAACCACTGGTCGCTCATTTTCTGGAACTGCAACCCATATACCTGGCGCATTTGCTCACCGCTCAGCCCGGAAGGAAATTTAGCGCCATCGGGCCAAAGCCATACATCATAACCGTCTGTTTCATCTACTTTGTACCCCGATACGCCAATACCGAGATGCTGCTGCGAAAAAAGTTTTTTATACAGATCCTGTACCGGAGGTAAAGTAAGATCGGGCACCACACCGGCCCAAACCGTATGCGTGCCGGTGTATGGTAATACATCTTTGTAAATGGGTGAATGGGAAGATACATAAGGGTTGATCCAGAGGTTTACCCTGATGTTTTTATCCAATAGCCCCCGAACAAATTTTTGCGGCTGAGGAAAGCGAGCGCTATCCCAAACAAAATTATTGGGATAGGAATAGGTTTGCCAGCCAGGCTCCAGCCCTATAAAGCTTAAAGGATATCCTCTTTGTTCAAAAGCATCCACTTCTTCCATCACCTGCTTATCGGAAAAAAGTGTTGGGGTACGTTGGGTAAAGCCCAGTCCCCATTTGGGCGGCAACACGCCTCCACCACAAAAAAGGTTATAGCGTTGCACCACTTCCAAAGCATTGCTGCCTGCAAAAACATACACTTCTGTGCCCGGCGCAGGCACTACAATTTCCACGGCATCGGAGTAAGGTTGCGGATCCCAGTTGCGCTGGGTATTCCGGTTCATTTCCTCCGGTGGATTTTTGCTATCCTTTCTAACCGCTATACCCGCATACACTTTAATACGGCGTGCGGCATTGATCAATACACCATATCCTTTATCGGAAATATACAGCGCAACCGGCGCATGGGTGCGGCCATCGTCTTTCCCGCCATAATGATCTACCTGCAATTCTTTAATGGTGGCCCTTTGCTGAACCGATTTAAAATTCAATCCCAGTCCAAAAAGCTGTTCTTCTTTTTCCAGGGGAAACCGAAGCAGCGTTTTGGCGTCAAAAATTTCGTTTACACTTTCCTGTAAGTTTACAGGGAAAGCCGGTTCACCCAATTTTGAAAGCGTCGCTGTATTGGGCTGCATATTGGCAATACTTAAAGGGCTAATTTTTTCCGGAACACCAGCTACGGCCTTCCATACGCCCGCCGCCACCTGCTGCCATTGCAAAGATTTTTCCTGGGCGCTAACAACAATACAACTAAAAGCTAAACTTAAATAAATCAAATACTTCATGCCGGTGGTTTATGGTTTCATAATCATTTCCCCTATCATTCAAAAATTTGAAAGATATTATTAAGGTGACAAACCGCAAAGGAAATACAAAG
>CAYVEI010000222.1:2326-3427 GCA_964450515.1 uncultured Terrimonas sp.
CTGCCAGGGAATTATAACCCGTTTACAACCCTTTTAATTCCATTTTTCAGTTTTACGACATTAAAATTCAAAAGTAGCCCTAACTTGTAGCCCCCAATTTCATGTAAGTAAGTGTCTGTGCTAAGTGTACATCATTTAATGCTTCAACACTTTTAATCTCAATTACCAACTTCTTTTCCACAAGTAAATCAATCCTGTAGCCGCACTCTAATTTCACTTCTTCAAAGATCAATGGCATTGGCTTTTCTTTTTCAACATACAAACTTGATTTCCCAATTTTGTAATACAAACATTCTTTGTAAGCACTTTCTAGCAAACCAGGGCCAAGTGCAGTATGGACTTCAATAGCCAGTCCGATCAATTTGTTGGATAATTCATTTTCTGTCATAGGTTCCAATGTTTTTCAGTGTTAGCAACCAGAATAGCATCTCAAAGTAACAATTAGCCAATTATCATAGGTTATTATTTTTTAAGATAAGCCGCTAATACGGGCGCGAGTTTATTATAACCAGAGGCATTGGGATGCAGTCCGTCGCTAAAAAGGCTTTCATCAATTTTACCGGAAGTATTAAGAAATACCCGGCCGGGGTTAATATAGGTAATTTTCATTACCGCTGCCAGTTTTGTGATTTCTTCATTGATCTCCCGCACTCTTTTTTCCATTTCTCTTCTCGGGAATATACCAGACAACAATATGCCTGTTCCCGGCTGACGCAGTTGAACAGCTTCCACTAACCCTTTCAATCCTGCTATGATCTCCTCATCGCTATTGATTGACAGATTATTGGTGCCTATCATGATCACCACGTGCTTTGCAGTATACCCGTCTAATGCGCCGTGGTACACTCTCCACAGCGCATTCTCTATCCTGTCCCATCCAAATGCCATATTCCTCAGATCCAAGGGCGCCAGGTAGCGGGCCCAAGAATCTTCTCCTCTTGCAACCGGGTCTTTGGGTTCACCGGCCCAGTAGTGAATTATTGAATTAGCGATAATTACATTGCGGGGCGGAGATTTTTTATTGAGTTCGATGATGGCATGATGCCTTCCACGCCAGTCGTACCCGTCGCGGCTTTGTATGATGGGCTGCGTGGTGCTGTA
>CAYVEI010000222.1:3527-6325 GCA_964450515.1 uncultured Terrimonas sp.
TATATTTTGGCGTCAATCTCTGTCATCAGGTCAATCACCGGTTTTTCCAATCTTCCATTGCCTGAAAAGCCGAGGTTAATTAAAGGATAATCCAACTGCCGTTCTAATATAGCCGTCCACGCCATGCCGGGCCGGGATGCACAACCGCCCTGGGCTATGGAAGTGCCATAGACCACTACCGGTTTTTCTTCCGAAAGCGGCATCGGGATAAATGTATTTCCTTCCGGCACGCCAATTTCCATCCAGCTAACGGCATTGTACAGGGGAAGGAACAACCTGAATTCGCAATCCCTTCCTTTAAATTGCCTGTCTGCTTCAATGTTAGCATACCGATAGGTAATCGTATCAGAAAAATTATATTGCGCCGGCGCCCATACCCAGTTTCCACTATGGTCAATAGCATACAGGTCTACCCCACTCACTCCTGTAGCCGGCATATGGGGCATGGCAAAGTTGCCTTTTGAAGTTACCCCATAGCGAACCATAATGTTACTTGCATTCGTTTTGAATTTAATGTACAGTCCCGCGCTGTGCCGCGATAAATTCCATACTTCTTTCCTCACGGTTTGTTCTGCCCTTGCGGGTAAGCGGTCGTAAAAGCTTTTTACTTCCTTTGGCCATGCCTGTCCTTCAAGAACAGGAAAGGCATTGGCGGCAGGGTTCCACCAGGTGTAGGTTTCTGTTGCCTGCGCGCCGGCTTTACCCGCTATCAGAAAGCATAACAAACAGCTAAACAGGTATTTTAGTTGCATACTCCATGTTTTTTTATAATTACATTGCGTTCTATCCTTTAACCTTTTCACCCGGCCACGGCGCCGGCTTGCCGCTTGCTTTATACACCGGCCTTTGGGCTTTTACCTCTTTTAAATATGCCGTTAATTGACTGACCAGCGTTCTCATCTTAGCGGGGTATTTTTGTGCAAGGTTATTATGCTCTCCAATATCGTCTTTTATATTAAATAATTCTGATCGCGCATCTTTATAGTAGTAGATCAGTTTCCAGTTGCCGGAACGGATGGTGCTGGTTGCTCCGATACCGGGTCCTGTTGGCCCCCAGTTGTTGGGAAAATGCCAGTACAGGTTACGGCTTTTTCTTTTGGCCTGCGGATTTTTTAAAAGATATTCAAAAGATATACCATCAACAGGCTGTACTGTTTTTGTTGTTTTTATATCGGCCAAAGAAAGGATGGTTGGGAAAAAATCTTCAGCAATAATATATTGATCACAGGTACTGCCGCCTTTGGTAACACCCGGCCATCTTACCAGCATAGGTTCCCGGATACCTCCTTCACAGGCAGAACCTTTACCACTGCTGAGCGGGGCGTTGTGGGTATGAGGCTTGCCTGCACGGGCATGAGCGCTCAGCCCGCCGTTGTCCGACATAAAAATGATGATCGTATTTTCAGCAATATTTTTTTCATCAACGTAATTCAAAATATCATCCAAGCTCTTGTCCATTCCTTCAATCATGGAAGCATACCGGGCTTCACTTTCGGGCAAACCCTGGTCTTTGTATTTTTTATAATAACGATGATCGGCTTCCAATGGAACATGAATGGCGTAATGCGACAAATACAAATAGAATGGCTTATGCAATGAGAGGGCGGTGTCCATTGCCAGCATAGCTTCCTTAGTAAGCGCATCGCTCAGGTTAATATCCTGCCCCCAGTATTTTTCCAGTCCCGGAATAGCCCATACCTGTTTGCCGGCGTCTGGTGAATTGTTACCAAAATCATTTAAACCCTGGTAAGTAGCCGGCCCGCCTGCTGCATGGCCGGCAATATTTACATCAAAGCCCAGGTTTTTGGGATCAGCTCCCGGCGTGCCTATGGCGCCCCAATGCGCTTTACCGCAATGAATCGTATAATATCCATTGTCCCGTAATATAGCGGGTAACGGGGTAGCATACACGGTGCGCTCAATACCGGGTACGGGCGATAAGCCATTTACATTCCATAGCGGATAATCCAACACATCATCTGTAGCGTCATTAGAAGCATTTTTCCGCAGAGTCCAGTTGGTTACCCGGTGTCTTGCCGCATTCATTCCCGTCATCAAACTCACACGGGTAGGCGAGCACACACTGCTGGCATAAGCCTGCGTAAATTTCATGCCCGAAGCAGCCAGCCGCTCCATGCCGGGTGTACGATACAAATGGTTAAAAGGCGTTGCTTCTGTCCAGAAAGGAACAGAAGTGTCCTGCCAGCCCATATCATCCACCAAAAAGAAGATGATATTGGGCTGGCGTTTCTCCTGCGCGCAGGATGTGCCGGGTGTACTGGTACAGCACAATAAAACAGCAATGAATAAAGCAGATATTTTCACATTAAATTTATTAGCGGATGAGCCTCCGGGGTTTAATGGTTCTAATTTACGAATTACTGTAAACGCAGCAAGAAAAAAGCTAATGCTAAAGCGGATACCTATATGGCGGCTAAAGCAGAACGAAGGATAGGCTGCTTTTTACGGGAAGATCATAATGCTGAAGATCGTATATACATTAAAACTTGTATGCTGCACTGGCAGTAAAATTAAACAAACATGGTATCGGAAATAAAATCAAATTTACACGATGCGCATAAATTCCATAAATTTGAATCCATTGAAACCCGCGCCCGCATGAAATCCAATATTCAACCCGACCATTTAGTATATATGATCCCGGCTCAAATCATTTGAATTACCTGCGCAGGGCAGTCCATATGACTATGATTACCTCGGTAAAGCGTATCCGTTTATAAGCGCTTAGAAACGTTTATAAGTACTTATAAGTATTTTAAAAAGAAAAGCTTGTTGCG
>CAYVEI010000223.1:0-6289 GCA_964450515.1 uncultured Terrimonas sp.
CCACCAGCCTGGTTCTTTACATCCATTTGCCAGTTGTTATCAAAAAAGCCTGCCAGCTCAATAGCCTGGCTGCCATCGCGCAGCATATCCAGGCGAAAGATCATGTAATCCGGGAAGCCGCTGCCACCGGCAAAATACTGGTTGGCATTGGCGGCATTCATCCCTTTTAAGCCGGTACCTGCAACAACCCCAACCGAATTGAATGCAGAGTTTTTAATGGGCCATGTAAAATATACAGCCAGGTCATCACCACTCCATGCATTGGCTCCGGCGCTCACATGGTTACGGCTTACCTGCACAGGCGAATCGTTCAGCAACAGGCTCCAGGCCGAATTGGTGCTGGCGTTGCCATATATGATCACATTGCGGCCTGCATATTCGCCTGTATTATATTCTTTATCCGGAATGATATCTGCTGCGCCATTGCCCCTGTAATACCAGGCCTCCGCATCATAACGGGCCTTATTGAACGCCCATTCGTTTTCGGCCTTATTGCCTTTTGTGCCGTACACAAAAACCATATTATGGTTAAATGCTTCTTTAAAAGTGCCATAGCGCTGCGGCCCTTTTTGTTCAGCACCGGGCGCTGCTGCCATTTGCCATTGACCGTTTTGCTTTTGAAGCCAGATGCTGTCTTCAGCGCCGGCAATGGAATAATGCAGTGGCGCCAGGCTATCCAATGTTATGGTGATGGACGCCCCCTTTCCAAATTGCCCTACAGCCAGTTTGAGCGTTTGAACATTTTCGGTAGAGCCGGTTATGGTTTGGGCAGCTATGTTCCGGCTCAATTGTATACGGCTGAATTGCAAAGGAACAATTTGTTGTTGTATGATTGCCCAGCGGTAAGAAGAAGATATGCCGGGACTTGAAGTTTTGAAATCAATTGTATTTACAGCACTGTCGGGCAATATAGTGTGCGATTTAAAAAAGTTGAACAAAGGGGGCCAATCCACACTCTCATTGCTGAACCAATGGCTTCCCCCGGGATATTCTTTATAAGCAAAATCAGGGTGAAAATCAGCTAACACCTTTTTCATTTGCCGCGCATAGTTTACCGAAACCACCCGGTCGGAGTCGCCATGAAAAATATAAACCCCCAATGGCCTGTAATTTTCGGCCAGCTTTATCACATCGCTTTGGTTGCCGGCCTGCAATAATATTTTTTCTGTAAGCGAACTGGTGCTATCGGGGATCTTGCCATCGTGTGAGCCATATTCTTTAAGCGTTGGATATCCTGCACAAGGCGCTATAGCCGCCCATAATTCGGGGTATGTTGCACCTAAAAACCAGGTGCCATGGCCACCCATTGAATGACCCGTAAGGTATATGCGTTGGGGGTCGGGGTTAAACTTTTTCTTAGCAATATTCAATACTTCCATTGCGTCCAACCGTCCCCAGTCTTCCCAGTTAAACCCGCGTGGCCTGCGGTTGGTGGCCGCCACGAGCGTGCCCCAGTCTTTCGGCTTATAGGCCCTGGCCTGGCCAATGGCTTCTACTCCGGCGCCATGCACCGAAAGAAATAATGCCGCGTTTATTGTATCTGAACCCGATTGAGGTGTTACTGCATAATATTGAAGGCTTCCGTCAATAGCGCTTACAAAGGTTTGGCTGTACGGCTCACCCTGCTCCACAACTTCTATAGCAATGTTCTTCTCATCTAATGTTTTTCCTGCATCAGAAAGCACCAGCGTCATTTCCTGCTTTCCTTTTTGTGTAACGTGGGCGGCATTAAACGAAAAGGCAACTTTGCGCGTACTCATTGCCGGCACAACAGGTAAAGCAGTGATCATTTCATTGCCCGCAATGCTGCTTTTTATTTTCAAGTTGCGCACAGGCTTTGAGGAACAGTTAATTACAACCACCGCACCCTGCAATGCTGCATTACCATTTTGCAAAACCACAACAGGTAAAGTAGGGTCTTCGGTATTTAAACCAACCGGTTTTTCGGGAAAGATGAGGCTGGCTGTTGTGCGAAAGCCCGATCTGATATAAAACGCATTCAGTCCCTTTTTTAATTTAACCGGAATATACAACCAGCCCGAAGCATACGGGTCGCCGGTATGCGGCTCGCCGTTTACATATACGCTGCTGCCACCCATTATATTGAGCAGTGCCGTTCTTTCCTTATCCGCGGTATAGGTAACATACAGGTAGCTGCTATTGAAAAAGCCCTGTCTTCTCATACCATTTTGCCGGGGCATCCTGAAGCTGTTCAGGCTGTCGGCCGTTACGGCTATCCATTTAATTTCCTGTTGTTCTTCGTTAACAACTGCTATACTGTTTTCGCGTGGTTGCTGCAACGTATTATTATATAGCTGATAAGCCAGCAGGTCGGTATACAAAGCTTCCCGGCCATAACGGTGCAGCCCGTTAGCCATTAAGCCGTTTTTAAAATAAACCGTATCCTGTGCAGTAACAAACAATACAGGCGCCGTAAAAAAAACCAACAAAAAAACATGCAGCTTCTTCATACTTAAAAATTTAGGGAACGCTTAGTATATTGATAATGCATTGTGCGCATCACTTATTTTCTTTTCCCTTTTCGTAAGTGGTTGATTTTTGCCACAAAGCCACAACGTCACAAAGAAAAATGGTTTGTGTCTTCGTGTCCTTGTGGCTGCAGATTTTAGCAATACCTATTCACTATTTATTGCAAAGCAGCCAGGGCTTTTTTAATGCGCTCCACCGCTTTTTCAATATTGGTCATGCTGTTGGCAAAAGAAATACGGATACAGGTAGGTTCGCCAAATGCGGTTCCGGTTACCGTAGACACATGCGCCGTATTCAACAAATACATGCACAGGTCATCGGCATTGGCAATCACGGTTTCTCCATGCTTCTTCCCAAAATAAGCGTCTACTTTCGGAAATACATAAAAAGCACCATCGGGCACCGCGCACTGAACGCCGGGGATTTCTTTAAGCAATTCCAGGATCCGCTTACGGCGATCCGTAAACGCTTTAAGCATATCGCGGGATGCCGTAAGGTCACCAGTGAGCGCTTCAATAGCCGCCCGCTGTGTAATAGAGCAGGTAGCGCTGGTGATTTGTCCCTGCAATTTTTCACAACCTTTTACAATGGCCGGGTCGGCAGCTATATAACCAAGCCGCCAGCCGGTCATGGCAAATCCTTTACTTAAGCCGTTTACAATAATAACGCGGTCTTTGATATCGGCAAACTGTGCAATACTTTCGTGCTTTCCTTTATAGTTGATGTATTCATATATTTCATCCGAAATAATAAGCACATCGGGATGTTTGCCGAATACACCTGCCAGCCCCTTTAATTCTTCCCTGCTGTATACAGAGCCGGAAGGATTACAGGGTGAAGAAAACATGAACAATTTTGTTTTGGGCGTAATAGCCGCTTCTAACTGCTCAGGTGTAATTTTGTAATTGCTTTCTATAGACGACTGAACGAACACAGGTTTACCGTCTGCCAGGCGAACCAGTTCCGAATAGGTTACCCAATAGGGCGTGGGAATGATCACTTCATCTCCGGCATCTACAACCGCCAGTATTACATTCGCCAGGCTTTGCTTGGCGCCGGTTGATGCCAGGATATTTTCGGGCTTATAGTCTAAATCATTATCGCGTTTCAATTTGGTGCATACTGCTTCGCGCAGATCGGCATATCCCGCAACAGGCGTGTAATGGCTGTAGTTATCATCTATCGCTTTTTTAGCGTATTGCTTAACATGATCGGGCGTGTCAAAATCGGGCTCACCCAGGCTAAGGTCAATCACATCTATACCTTTGGCTCTTAACTCACGACCTAATTTTGCCATCTTTAATGTTTCCGGCTCATTGAATTTCTGTAATCTCGAAGAAAGTTTCATGTTTGTTGGATATATTCAAAATGTTATACTACTGGTTTTAAAAAAGCCAGCAAACCTACATCAAAATGATGATTCTAAGCGCAGTTATTTCAGATATACTGGTTGATGATATTTTCCAGCCATTCCTGCTTGCCGCTCAATTGCTCAGGCTCCCCGTGCTCTGCCGCAAAATTCCTCAGGTCTTCTAATTTAAGCTTTCCCTGTTCGAAGCTTTGCCCTGTTCCGCTGTCAAATGAAGCATAACGCTCTTTGCGGAATTTTTGATAGGGAGATTTTTGCAATACATTATCCGCAATAACCAGCGCCCTGGCAAATGCGTCCATGCCGCCAATATGTGCATGAAAGATGTCTTCCAGGTCGGTTGAGTTCCTGCGGGTTTTGGCATCGAAATTAACACCGCCGCCGGCAAACCCTCCCGCTTCAAGAATAATAAGCAAAGACTCTGCTAATTCATTAAGATTGGTAGGGAACTGGTCGGTATCCCAGCCGTTCTGGTAATCGCCCCGGTTGGCATCCATGCTGCCCAGCATACCATTATCGGCTGCCACCTGCAGCTCATGCTGAAAAGTGTGCCCGGCTAATGTGGCATGGTTTACTTCAATATTCAATTTAAAGTCTTTGTCTAAACCATAATGGCGAAGAAACCCGATTACCGTAGCACTGTCATAGTCGTATTGATGCTTGGTAGGTTCGCAGGGTTTGGGCTCAATAAAAAAAGTGCCTTTAAACCCGTTGCTGCGCGCATAATCGCGTGCCATGGTTAAAAAAGTAGCCAGGTGATCGAGCTCCCTTTTCATATTGGTATTCAAAAGCGTCATATAGCCTTCCCTTCCGCCCCAAAATACATAGTTCTCACCCTTTAAAGCAATGGTGGCATCCAATGCGTTTTTCACCTGCGCACCGGCATAGGCTACCGCATTAAAATCGGGGTTGGTAGAAGCGCCGTTCATATAACGGGGGTTGGAAAACACATTGGCTGTGCCCCATAAAAGCTTTACACCACTGGCTTGCTGCTTGGCTTTTGCATAATCCACAATTGCCTGCAGGCGGCTTTCATATTCGGAAAGGGAATTTCCTTCATCCACCAGGTCTATATCGTGAAAACAATAATAGGGAACGCCTAATTTGGTGATGAACTCAAAAGCGGCGTCCATTTTGTCTTTTGCACGCTGTACCGCATCCTGGTTGGCGTCCCAGGGAAAACGTTTGGTACCTGGACCAAAAGGATCGCCGCCGGTTCCGCAGAAGCTATGCCAGTATGCCACGGCAAAACGAAAATGTTCCTTCATGGTTTTGCCTGCCACTACCCTGTTTTCGTCGTACCATTTATAGGAAAGCGGATTATCCGACTGGGGTCCTTCGAATTTGATTTTGCTGATACCGGGAAAATATTCGCGGTTGCCTAAAGTAACACTCATGACTTTTTTTATTATTCGATTATACAAAAATATTAAGGGTGCTAAAGATAAGGCAAATACAGAATGTGGAAATGTGAGAAATTTGAAAATTTGAAAATGAAGCGGTCGGTACGCGATGAAAGAAGCGTCAGACCGCGGGCTAATCTGAAAATATGGAAATGTGGAAGCAACAACTGTTTTGCGTTGCGTCTTTGCTCCGCTGCGGGCCTGGCGTGAAACAGTGGGAATGTGAGAATTTGAAAATGGAAGAACCTAACAGGATAAAAATGGGGATGGCATGAAGGGATTATAAAATATACACAGATCGGTTTCAAATACAAATTGCATTGGATACCCGGGCCCGGACATAAAGCCTGTATACAAAAAAGGATTGCGCTGTTGAAAAGCAAAATTCATGCATACGATTGCGCAGTTTTTAATAGGAACCACCGTTATTTTTCCGTAGTTTAGATGAATTAATTGTCATTTTAATATTACCCAAAACGAATGGTGTGAGCGGTAACAACTCAATAAATGAAACATATTTGTTACACCAGTTAGCCGATGGTGATGAAAATGCTTTTCGTATATTATATGACCGCTATCGCGATAAGCTTTTCTTTTATGTGCTGCGTATAACAGGATCCAGGCAAATAGCGGAAGATGTATTACAGGAAGTATTTGCAAAAATATGGGTTGGCAGGGAAGGAATGAAAGATGTTCAGTGTTTCAGCGCCTGGCTGTTCAGGCTGGCAAAAAACAAAACAATTAACGGATTGCGCAGGTTGTCGCGCGAAACTTCCATCCTTGCCGAAATAGGCTTTACTACGAACAGGCAGGTAAATAACACGAGTGAAACCCTCGATTTCCTTGATACCAGGAAGGCTTTGCAGGAAGCTATGGAACAATTACCTCCCCGGCAAAAATTAGTGTACCGGTTAAGATGGGAGCAGGGCTTAAAAAGCAGGGAAATAGCCAGGCACCTGAACATTTCTCCATTAACGGTAAAAAAGCATATAGCAGAAGCCTCCCGTTCCATCCGCAGCCTGCTGGA
>CAYVEI010000224.1:0-6268 GCA_964450515.1 uncultured Terrimonas sp.
GTAACCACGATACCTGCAGGGAGTCATTCCACTTAACAGGATGTTCTCTTGTTTCAGGGAAAATGTAAAACGGCTGCATTGATAACGCCGGATATTGTTTTGCGGCCACTTCCGGTGAAATGTAATTTCCCGTTCCGGTTTGACTATAAACGCTAACGCTAAGGAAGAGTGAAAGACATAAAAAGCTATTTCTCATTTTATACAGCATTCATTCTTTTATTATGACCGGACTTAATAAAATTAGATGCGTTTACCCTTAAAATGTTGTTTATTTACGTTGCGCTTCTCACAACCAGTTGAGATGGCAACAATAAATTTTTGAAGGTTTCGATGTTTTCGTTTTCCAGGTCTGTTTTTTCGAGCATGTGCAACAGCAATTCAGTGGCCTTCTCGCCCTGTTGATAAGGGAATTGTTCAATAGATGCAATTGGGGGATGATCCATATAGTTGCAGATTGCCTGATTAGCAAAACTTACAAAACTAATATCTTCATTGATTTTAATCTTTTTGCTTTTTGCATAATGTATTGCATCCAGTGCTACGTAATCATTAAAAGCTATTATAGCAGTGGGCCGTTTGGCACGCATCAATAGCTTTCTGGCGGCTTCATTATTTCCCTCAGTTGTAAGATCGGAATAGACAACTAATTTTTCGTTAGGTTTGATTTTATTTTTTATCAATGCCTTTGTGAACGCTACATGACGTTCCTTACTGGCAGGCAATTTTTCAGGCCCATTGATTAACCCGATTACGCTATGTCCTTTTTCTATTAAAAAGCTTACTGCTTCCATCATGCCAGACTCCAGCTTGCTGGCTATAAAATGAATGTCCTGCATTTCCGGTATTCTGTCAAGGAATACAACAGGTATATTATTTCTCTTCAACAATTCAAAATGTTCGTAACTGGAAGTGTTTTTTGAAATGGAAATAAGCATGCCATCCACGCGGTGATTCTTCATTGTTTCCACAATCCTTTTTTCTCTTTCTTGATCATCTCTTGATTGCCCAAGCAGCAAAATGTATTTTTTTTTGTATGCTACATCTTCAATGCCGCTCACAATGGAGCCAAAAAAATTGTTGGAAAACGAAGGTAATATTACACCTATTAAATAGGTTTTTCTCTGTTTAAAGAAAATAGCTCTGTGATCTGGCTCATAATTTAATTCTGATGCGAGTTGCTGTACACGCATTTTTGTTCGCAATCCAATGCTATGATGATTACTTAGCGCCCTTGATACTGTTGACTTTGAAACATTCAGTTGCTTAGCAATATCAATAATTGTTGCCTTCTTAGATGCCATGTTGATCGCATTTTCTTAAAGTTAATCAAAATGAAGGAAAACAGACGAAGAAGAAACCAGGAAAAATGTAGCACAGGTAATTCAACAATTCGGTTCAGCGACCCCTACTACTTTTACGCTTTAGGTATTTCAGCAAGTGCAATAATAAAGAAGGGGCGTTGCACCCCCCCTTATTATTGGTTATGGCTTTTCAAAAACTGTCAAATTAATACCCCGTATTTTGCGGATAATTTGGACCCAGTAAATTCATTTCTGCCCGGGGTATGGGCCAATTAACCATATGTGGTTGCATAGCCCTCCTTGCATCAGTCCTATAAGGCAATGGCTTCTCCGGTGTATTATCAGCACCTCCTGCTGTTGAATTCTCCGGGCTGAGATCTCCGGGCATCCCGTATCCGGAGTGATCAACAATGTAGTTGTAAAGTAAACCCAAACGCTTCAGCATATATAGCCGCTTGCCTTCAAAAGCCAATTCTCTTGCCTGCTCATTTAAAATGGAATCCATAGTAATTGCTGTTGCTCTTGCAGTGCCGGCCCTTACCCGTACGGTATTCAGCTGACCTAAGGCAGTTCCTGCCGTTGCATCATCTGTTGATGTTCCGATATTGCCCAGCATTAAATTAGCCTCTGCTGCAAACAGCATGGTTTCTGCCAAACGAAAAACAGCAATGTTTTTTGTCTGGTTATCTTCTGTTGGTATTCCATCATCAGGAAAATATTTTTTACACCCGGCATTCATGCGTATGAAAAACCCGTTGCGGTTTGCGGCCAACTCATCAAACTCTTTCCATGGTGTAGTTGGCGCAAAATTCAGAACAGCTCCCAATACCTGCCCGGGTGGTAAAGTAGCGGCATCGTTGAATACATAATCCTTTATATAGTAAGCTCCTTTTATCCTGGTATCATTCGGGTCTGCTGTAAGCAGGTTGCGCAAATAGTTATTTAACGTAAGCCATCCAAACCCTCTCCCCCCCTGTTCAATGGAATATTTTGAACCGGGAGTCAATTCGGCATAGTTCGGCATAAGATTAAAATTTATTTTATGAGCCTTTCCATTCTCATTTCTTTTCCATTGTAATACCCAAAGATTTTCAGTATTCTTTAAATCCCCGCGAAAAACCAGGCCGGTTTGAGAAACCAGGCTATGAATTCCAGTTTGTGCGATCACGGCTTCTGCCTGTGTTTTAGCTTCCTGCCAGTTCTGTTGCCACAAGGCCACATCGGCCTTTACGTGCCTTGCTGCTGCTTGTGTTATTCTTCCAAACTCATTGGTTGTCCAGGGAAGATTTTCAATTGAGTAGGTAAGGTCTTCATTTATTTGTTTATATATGTCGGCTACAGGGGTTTTGTCCAGGATTATAGTCAATGCGTTTTCAGGTGTAGTGGGCTCAGTTGTTACGTAAATATTATTAAAGAGCCTGTATAAGATAAATATGGAATTAGCCCTGAAAAACTTCGCTTCGCCCACCAGTCTTTTCTTTGTTGATTCATCCATGATGATTGCATCGGCTGCTTTTACCAGTGCATTGGCTCTATCAATAATCCTGTAATATGTTCGCCAGTAATTGCTATACACTCCTCCACAATCATTATCAGGCGTGGTGCCACAAAACATTCTTCCATAATTTGCTACTTCTGCATTTCGGTTTATGGTAAGATCATCTTTTGCGTCTGTTACAATAGGATTGGAGCCGTTATTGGCGCCGTTTTCCCAAAATTCCCGTTGAAAACTATACAGGGCATTTACTCCGGCCTCAAGCCCTTCCGGTGTATTGTATACAAAGTCTGCCGTAAATTGAGTGGTAGGTTTTTCTTCCAGGTATTTTTTACAGGAAGAAGTTAGAGCAATTGCAAGCAAGGCAATTCCCCATATATTATAAAAGTTATTTCGTTTCATTTTGTTCCATTTTTCATTGATGAATTAAAAACCTACATTCACACCAAAAGTGAAGCCTTTGGTATCGGGAAAGTCATTGGGGTTATTTTCGGGACTGTATGATTTATAATCCGTAATTGTAAACAGATTATTACCTGTAATGTATACCCTCAGGCTGCTCATCTTTAACCTGCCCAAAACGGATTGTGATACATTATATCCCAGCGAAAGCGTTCGCAACCTCGTATAAGAAGCGTCGGCAATGGTAAGCAAACCGGTATGGGGCGGAGCCTGACCGCTCGCGTAATTGGGGCGGGGATGTGTGGTGGAAGGGTTTTCAGGTGTCCAGTAATTAACTTTTATCCCGTTGCGATATGATTGCAAAGTACCTCCCTGGTTAAAATCGCCCAGGTAAGGATTTCGCTTTGTTGCGCCCTGTACGATATAAAAATCAGCAAGCAGGTCAAAGTTTTTATAGGTGAGGGTCGTAGACATAGACCCGAACCAGTCGGGGTTTTGACTGATGATCACATTATCTGCATCTGTAATCCTGCCGTCTCCATCCACATCTTTTATTCGAATGGAACCTGCTTTTAAAACAGTTAATGGGGTGAATGGGGTAACTGTGCCACCTAATGTGCCTTGTGCAGAAGCAATGGCTTCGTCATCTGTTTGGAAGATACCGTCAAACAACATGGTACGGATCACATCTATCGGCTGTCCTACAAACCTGTTACGGGCTATATCATCCTTCGGATCCCCGTTGATATCTCCTATACCTGTTTTAAGGACTTTGTTTTTGTTTGAGGTAAATGCAGTAGTAATGCTCAAATCCCAGTTTGTATTGCGAACAATATGGCCTGTAAGCAAAATTTCAATCCCTCTATTCTGTGACGCTCCACCGTTGGTGATCATTGAGCTAAAACCCGAAGCGCCCCCCAGTGAAATATCTGTAAGTAAATCAGTTGTTTGGGTATTGTAGTATTCGATTGTACCTGTGAGACGGTTATTAAGCAGCCCGAAATCCAGCCCTGCATTAAAGGTAGTTGATGTTTCCCATGTGAGGGTGGGGTTAGGTAGTACAGTACCTGGCAATGCTCCGGCTACAATAGCTGAACCGAAAACATAAGGCGTGTTGCCTACAACACCCAGCGTGGAATAGGGATCGAGCGACTGGTTTCCCACCGAACCATAGCTCAGCCTCAATTTTAACTGGTTAACAGCTTTGATACTTTGAAGGAATCTTTCCTTATGCATTTGCCATGCAAAAGATGCCGCGGGGAAGAAACCCCACTTTTTGCTTTCCGCAAATACAGATGCACCATCTTTTCTTGCTGTAAAGCTCAGGAGATATTTGTCCATCAGGTTATACCGGACGCGGCCCAAAAAGGAAGCAAGCCGGTACTGCTCCTCAACCCTGTTTGTTTTAAAAATGAGAGCGTTGGAAATACCGTCATATCCCAGTACATCACTTCCAAAACCTGTACCGGTTGATGTAGTTTTAGAGGTATTGCGCTGATTTACGGACTGCACCAGCGTTATATCAATTTTATTATTGCTATTTATTTGTCCGTTGTAGTTGAGAATATTTTCTATAAGGTATTCTTCCCGCAATGTATTAGCAACTGATGCACTGCCATTCAACGGCAAACCAACAGAATGCTGTTTTGTTAAATAAACTCCTTCATCCACATTGCGTCGACTAAGCAATGTATTGAGCTTATACGAAAAATTTTTACTCAGTTCATAGTTGAGTACCAGATTTAAGTTCAGCAGGTTCGTTTTTGTGTCATTGTCTGATTCTCTTATATCCCATAGCGGGTTTAAAGTGCTGCTGCTGGCATTGGCACCGGCTACCAGCTTTATCAGGGAACCTGTAGAATCATAAGGTCCTGTAAACGGAGAAATCGTAATAAAGTCGAGATTATTGGTTTCCTTTCTTTGTTTATCAGTTGCGAAGCTCAGGTTAGCTTCAATATTTGCCCTGTCGTTTATTTTCTGATCAAGATTGATACGGAAAGAGCCTCGTTGGTAATCGGCTGTTGGGATCAGCCCTCTTTGAGTAAAGTAATTTACACTGGTAAAGAGCTTTGTGCTTTCTGTTCCTCCCATAACACTTACTGTATTGCTGCTGATAAGACCGTTCTGTAACACTTCATCTTCCCAATTTACAAATCTGCCCTTTAAGAAGTTATCACCTTCCAGTCCCTGAAAGTTTATATTATCGGGCTGGTAGGTGCCAAATTGAGTTCTTACGGCTTCTCTTCTTAACTCAGCAAACTCCTCTGCTGTGTATAAATCAAAGTTTTTTGTGAGTTTATGGGTGGTAAGATAGGAGTTTACCCTAACGCGCATTTTGCCGGCTTTGCCCTTTTGAGTAGTAATAAGTATTACACCATTGGAGGCTCTTGCACCGTATATGGCTTGAGCTGAAGCATCCTTTAAAATCTCTATTGAAGCAATATCATCAGGATTTACATCATTGATATTTTCTATTGGGAAGCCGTCCAATACAATTAACGGGTCGTTTAATCCGCGAATAGATTTCTTACCCCTGATTAATATGTTTGAGTTGCCACCCGGTCTTGCAGAAAGCAAAGTTACCTGCACACCTGCTGCCTGTCCCCTTATCATTTCCGCAATATTAGTAGTAGGTATGGCCTTGGCTTTGTCCATGTCCACTTTTGAAACAGCACCGGTAATATCACTCTTTCTCTGGCTTCCATAACCCACCACCACGATCTGTTCGGATGTGCTGATGGAGGCTTTTAATTGAATTGAAATGGTACGGTCTGATGCTCTTACTTCTGTAGTCTCAAAACCAACATAGGAAATTACCAGTATAGCATTAGCGGGTGCCTCAAGGGCAAAGTTCCCGTTCGCATCGGTCTTGGTTCCGTTATTTGTTCCCTTCACTAATACAGTTGCACCTTCCAGCGGCTGACCCCTTTCGTTTGTTACCTTTCCACTTATCTGGACCTCCGATGGCGGCGGGGCCGGCAACGCTGTTTCAGGAGGCGCGGGGTCTGTGAGAAATTTTCTTTTTACAACAATAGTATTTTCAGAGATGCCAAAGGTGAGGGGCTGATTT
>CAYVEI010000225.1:0-6250 GCA_964450515.1 uncultured Terrimonas sp.
ATCTTCTTTCCCAATCCGATAATAAGAAAAACGATAAAGCCAATTACCAGACCCACTATACCTTCACGAATAAAAGCCGGCAGCACCGGGAACAGGTGATGGAAAAAATCAATATTGTGTACAAAAATACCGCCTGAAACCAGGATTAAGGCTACCGTGCCAATAACACCCATGCTCCTGATAATTTTAGGAAGGGCAGCCACTAATATTTTCCCGATCTTATCGGAAAAGCTGTTGTTTTTATTATTGAGCGCTATAAGCTTATATCCCAGCTCATCCATTCGCACAATGAGGGCAACTATCCCGTATACGCCAATCGTAGCAAGAACAGCGATCAATGAAACCACCATAACCTGGGAAACAATCGGTGTACCCACCACGGTGCCCAGTGCAATGATAACAATCTCCACGGAAAGGATGAAATCCGTAAAAATTGCCGATTTCACTTTTTCTTTTTCCCTTAACAGGGTTTGTTCTTTGGTAAGATACTCTGCCGGAACAACCACTTTAGCATGCTTGTGCGGCGCAATGTATTCGTAGATTTTCTCGGCGCCCTCATAAGCGAGATACAATCCTCCAAGCACCAGGATAACGGTAACGGCTGCAGGAAGAAAAGCACTGAGCAGAAAAGCAAAAGGCAGGATAATGAGCTTATTCAAAAACGACCCCTTGGTAATGGCCCATAATACAGGAATTTCCCGGTCAGAAACAAACCCTGATGCCTTTTCAGCGTTCACCGCCAAATCATCACCCAGGATTCCGGCGGTTTTTTTTGCTGCCACTTTACTCATCACAGCCACATCATCCATCAGCGCGGCAATATCATCGAGCAGTGCAAATATTCCTGATGCCATTCGTATTACTTCAATTTTATTTCGGTTAATATGAACAAGTGAAGATACAACGCGCCTGTAATCGCCTGTGCATTACCTTCTAAAAATCATTTCCCG
This sequence comes from uncultured Terrimonas sp., assembly GCA_964450515.1. GTDB lineage: Bacteria > Bacteroidota > Bacteroidia > Chitinophagales > Chitinophagaceae > Agriterribacter. The sequence goes on from CAYVEI010000225.1 coordinate 951, forward strand.
CCGGCATACCAGTCTTTCAACCTAACATCAATTGAAGGATCGTCTTTATGCACCAGCATTTTAAATTTTTCTGTATCGCTGAAGCCACCCTGGCCGCGATAGTGATAAGGATATACCATCTTCGGCTTAAAATCAAGCACCGCGCTGGCAGCCTGCTCTTCCGTCATCGTGTAGGGAACGTTCATACAAATGAAAGCCACATCAATATTTTTCAGGTTACGCATTTCAGGTATATCTTCCGTATCGCCCGAGATATACAATTTCTTATCCCCCAAAGTAAGTACATAACCATTGCCCCGGCCTTTGGTATGCCGTGAAGTAGAATCATCGGGCAGGTTATACATGGGTATCGCGTGTATTGAAATTCCGGATTGTTCGGTGGTGCCGCCATTGTTGAGAACAACCGTTTTTTGTTTCCATTCAGCCGGCAATTTACCGGCTACCGCCTGCGGCACTACGAGTACTGCTTTTTCCAGATCCAACGCCTGCAGGGTTTTTATGTCCATATGATCGCCGTGAATATCCGTGATCAAAACCAGATCAGGTTTGTGCAGCGTTTTGTATGCGCCGGCGCCGTTATAAGGGTCAATATAAATGCACTTGCCATTCCATTGCAGCACAATAGCGGCATGGAATACAGGCTGAACAATAACATTTCCCTTTGAGCCGGGTATTGTGTCTGGTGCTGTTAACTGTGCATTTGCTTTGGTTAAGGCAAACACACAGAAAAAGATCATGATCATTTTCATACATCCGTTTTTAGTTATGATGGCATTAAGGTAGTGATTCTTTTACACACCTAAGTTGAGATGATGGGGAGCGGGGCACCTGCCACATTATGACATCTCCAGACAACACCTCCTCAGCTTTGCCTTGGCCAGGATATTTACGGGAAGAGAGATTTAAAACCGGCATAACAAAATTGTTTCCTATTTTTATAGCCGTCCTATAAAAAAATAAATAAACAAGCACAATGAAAAGAAGAAATTTTATAAAAACCACGGCTGCAGGATCGCTGGCTTTCATGCTTCCATTTTCACCATCGGCATTTGCATCCGACAAAAAACTACGGGTTGCCCAAGTTGGACTGGGTTCTATGGGGCTAAACGATCTGAAAGACATTGCATCTCACCCATCGGTAGAAATTGTAGCATTATGCGATGTTGATGCGAACAAGATAAATGCAGTAAAAGCCAGTTATCCCAATGCCAAAACCTTTGCCGATTACAGGGAAATGTTCACAAGTATAGGCGGTGAGATTGACGCTGTAGTGGTTTCAACTCCCGACCATGCACACGCGCCGGTTGCTTTGAAGGCTATGGAAATGAATAAAAACGTGTATTGTCAGAAACCGCTTACGCATTATATTTCCGAGTCAAGAGAAATGGACGCAGTTGCAGCACAGAAAAAGCTGGTAACCCAAATGGGTATCCAGGTGCACTCCTTCTACGATTACAAACTGGCTACTATTTTAATTCAGAAAGGTATTATAGGTAAAGTAAAAAAAGTAATCGCCTGGTCGCCCAAAGTGTGGGGATATGATGGTCCAGCTCCGGAGGGCAGCGACCCTGTGCCGGAAGGATTGGATTGGAACCTGTGGCTGGGCACAGCTAAAGAAAGACCGTATAAAGAAGGATTTTATCACCCCGGCAACTGGAGAAAATGCATTGATTACGGTTGCGGTACTTTAGGCGATATGGGTGTTCATATTTTTGATACGCCATACAACGCTTTAAAATTGGGCGTTCCGTTAACGGTTAAAAATTCGTGCAGGGCTCCTAACGATTTTGGACACCCCGAAAAAAATCATGTAACCTATGTATTCCCTCAAACCCCCTATACGGCTAAAACGCTGGAGTGGGTTTGGTTTGATGGAAAGGGCGCACCCGAGCTTGAAAAAGACCTGATGCTGCCCGGCGAACAAAAATTACCCGACCAGGGCGCTATGTTCATTGGTGAAAACGGGAAACGCTTGTTATTGCCTCATTTTATGGAACTGCCCCGGTTAATTATTAACGATAAGTATGAAGCTATTGATATAAAAAAATACGATCCAAAAGGCCAGGCCGGAAAACCCGTTACCAGCTACGATATTGAAGGCGAAAAGCATTACCATGAATTTGTGGATGCCTGCCTGGGAAAAACGAAATGCAGTGCACCGTTTTCGTATGCAGCCAAATTAACGGAAGTAATTTTGCTGGGTGTGGTAGCTGCCAGGTTCCCCGGTCGAACACTTAACTGGGACGGGAAAAATGCGCGTTTCAAAGAAGAAGAAGCGAATAAATACTTAGAGGGCGAGTACAGAAATTTCTAAAACCCGGTTTTTAGGAAACCATTTATTTTATACAAAAAAGTGCCAGGGTCTGCCGGATTTCGGCAGACCTTCTTTTCTGAAATAAAGTGCAGCCCGCCGATCGGCTTTTTTGAATATATGTAAACAAATCGCTGACGAATTTTATAACTGTAATGCATAAAAAAACAATACAGCTTCCGGCTCACCGGAAAGCAGTGCACATGTTAACGGGCCTCTTCCTTTGCTGCACCTTTTTCCCGCACGGGGCATATTCGCAGGAAAGCAGGCAATTGTTTAAGTTGTGGTTGCACGATACGTTCCCGGCACAAAATGATATTCCCCTCCTGAAAAATGTAGTATTTAAGTCTATAAAAAAATATGAACCTGCCAAAGACGGTTATCGTTTCCTGCATGGAGTTGCCATTGTGAATGATAAAGGAAAATGGATCGTATCGTTCGGACATAACAAGGGAGATGAAAATACGGGAAGCGAAGAAGCCAACTCCATGATCAGCTTTAACGATGGCAAAAGCTGGAGCGGATTGATCCCTATGGACAATCCGCCGGGAGACCTCGCTACCAGCCATGGTGTGTTCCTTAATTACAGGGATACGATATGGTCGTTCAACGGTGCCTTTACAGGCTCAATGGAGCATGTACATACCCGTGCATTTTTTTGGAATGAGCAGGAAAGCAAATGGATTTTTAAGGGAGTTGTTGCCCGCTCAGGGTTTTGGCCCCTGCAAGAGCCTGTTCATATGGATAACGGGCACTGGATAATGGCAGGCGCCGTGATAGAAGAAAACAATACACCGCCGGCTGTTGCTATATGTACTGATAATACTTTAATGAACTGGGAAGTAAAGAAAATACCGGTATCGTATAAAGTGTGGGGTGAATCGGCCATTATAGCAAACGGGGCCAATATATTACTGATAGCACGGTCGGGGGCCAACACCCCGAAATTCCATACTTCGCATCCGCTGGCCTGGGTTTCGGAAAGCCACAACTTTGGCAACACATGGAGCGAGCTGCAGCCATCCAATATGCCTATGGCTGCTTCCAAGCCATACGCAGGTATACTTTCCAATGGTCAGCGCTATCTGATCAGCTCCTCTGCTTCCGATGCCGGGAACAGGAGGTCGCCGCTAACGATAGCCGTAAGCAGGCCAAATGAAGACCAATTCAGTAAAATATTTTGTATCCGGAGATCTGTTGTATCTCAGCCATCGGTTGAATCCAATGCCAATGTTGCCCTTGCTTATCCGTATGCCGTGGAATATAAGGAGCATTTATGGGTGGTATATTCCAACAATGGCGGAGACGTGGGGCGAACCGGACAGGGCAGGGCATTGTGGAATAACAACTCTGCTGAGCTGGCAATTATACCCATTGCCGATCTGAGCTTTGAATAGATAATGTGAGGATTGAATGGTATTGAACCAGCAATCATTTTGCAAAATATTCCATCTCCTCGGTTAAGAGGCTGGTACGATTAAAAATGCCCACACCTGGCTCTAATGCGGGGCTGTGTCAATTTAATTAGTGAGTGAAACACTAATTGAGCCAATTTTTTTGCCGATATCTTTGAGCGCTTTATTAAGCGTTATTATTTCTTCAGCTTTGAAGGATGCCGGTTTCCCATTTATTGTGTTGCCGTTTATTCGCTGATAAATCCACTGCTTTTTTTTCTTGAAATACTTTTCTGAAATATACCCCATCGAAACAATCTGTGATACATCTTTTAATTGCTCTCTTATTGATAATTCATTATTGAATTTCTTTAGGTCGGCAGTTAACTCAGAAAGCCCTTGTCTGATAAACTTGTCTATCAGCTCAACATCTTTCTTTGTCGTGAAAGTTTCCTTAATTTTCTGAAATTGCGTGTCAAACTCCTTGCCGGGCTTGCCTATGTGCTTTTTAAGCTTCTTAAGTTCGGTTTCAAGCTTCATAAAATTGTTTTAAAAATCCCCCGGAGGGGCTTTGGTTACTTTTTCTTCGTTAATTCTTTTTCAATTTTAGTTAAGATTTGCAACTGTTCAAGTAGCTCGTTGAGCTCTTTTTCGTAGTCATTACCAGTAAGCAGCATTAGCTTTCTGTACTGCTCTAAGGCGTGTTTTACAAGCATCTTCTTAACTAAGATCGTTTTTAATGCTTCACTCACTTTGAATATTTAAAGAACCAATTAAATTGACCCCTCAAAGATAATAACATATTTGTTATTGAACAGGTTTTTAGGCAGCTTTTTTAAATAATTCCAGATGCTTTTGAAGATGGGAAAATTTTCGGATGATTAAAGACCCCCTGATAAAAATCCGGGCGGCATTTATACTTTTGGCAGACGGATGTTCTCTACCCGCCCGTCTTTTAATTGACTTCCTTTTAACCTGAAATTCGTTTTAGCGTAATATTTTTTTCTATTGTAAATTACTCTGAATTGTAATTTATGCAACTTGTCGTTGTCGGCTGAATTGTGAAGGATCGGGGTAATTGAGTAGCTTATTTTCGTGGAACTTGGTGGAACAAAAGGGGCTGTAAAATAGGAAAATCAGGTAATGAAAGGGCGTAAAAATTAATATTGGGGAACGATTTCCTGCTTAAAAAGCAAAACGCCCTGAAAATCAGAGCGCTTTAGTGGAGCTGCAGGGAGTCGAACCCTGGTCCAAACAAATCCGCCATACGCTTTCTACATGCTTATCTGGTGATTAATTGTCGGAGATAAACCGGACATCAACAAACCAATCTATCCCTTAGCTGGATGGTCTTAAGTTATGATCACAGCCTTTCATAACAGCAACCCGCTTTATTTTTATGTCGGCGGCGGGGATTGGTAGCTGGTAAACCTTCCCGGCGGCCCTAATGACTATCTAATCACTGATTAGGCAGCCATGGCATACTGAGTATTGCCATTTGAATTGTTGAATATTCAGATTAAGGTGCTAATTATCCAACGCACCGCATGCTTACACGTACAAAGAACTTTGCTGTCAAAACCGGTCAGCCCCGG
>CAYVEI010000226.1:0-2006 GCA_964450515.1 uncultured Terrimonas sp.
TTTAAACGCAGCCAGGAAGATATCCGGTTGTCACATATATTTATTCCTTTTGATGCCAACTACATTCAAAACCCATCTGTGCACCCTGCGGCCGATACCTTAACAGCCTTTGAAAATATCCGTAAGGCCTACGCCGAATTACAGAACGGCAGCGATTTTTCTGTAACCGCAGAAAAGTATTCATCAGATCCCCTGGTAAAAAACAATAAGGGCGATATCGGCTTTATTACGGTGTTTTCACTGCCCTATGAACTGGAGTCTGTTGCATACGCCCTGAAGGATGGTGCATTTTCCATGCCCTATAAAAGCAGCGCCGGGTATCATATTATTAAAAGAACAGCCACCAGACCTGCATCGGGCAGGATGCGGGCCGCTCAAATATTACTTGCTTACAGCCCTTCCGCTTCGGCCGAAGAAAAGCAGACCCAAAAAAAGTTAGCCGATTCATTATACCGGGTTTTACAGAAAGGGAGTGATTTCAATGCCCTGGCAAAACAATTTAGCTCGGAAAGAAATGCGTACAGTACCGGCGGACTAATGCCTGACTTTGGCGTGGGCAGGTATGATCCTGCTTTTGAGAACGCGGTGTATGCGTTGCAAAAAGATGGGGATATTTCGGCGCCTTTTGAAACGGCATTTGGCATTCATATGGTTAAGCGCATCAAACATTTCCCGGTAAGCGCCGATAGCACACAACAGGAAGCATTGTTTAAAGACGCTGTTACACAGGATGCCCGTATAGCCATCGCCCGTGAGCAGTTTGCCGGCCGTATCATAAATGAAATCGGCTACAAAAAGCAATTGGAACAAGACCCGCTTTTATGGCGTTTGACCGACAGCTTTTTAGTGAATAACAATTTTACGCCGCAAAAAAACATAACAGATCAAACCGTTTTGTTTTCATTTGACAAAGAAAGCAGAACGGTAAAGGATTGGTTAAGCTTCATCGGGTCTGTAAAAAATAGCTATACTGGCCCGTTGCCCTATGCGGATCTGATGAAGCAGTTTGTTGCTGCATCTGCAAAATCATATTACCAGGCGCATCTTGATAATTATAATATGGATTTCCGTAATCAGCTAACTGAATTTTCGGAAGGCAACCTGTTATTTGAAATAATGGAAGAGCAGGTTTGGGATAAAGCTGCAAAAGACAAGAAAGGATTAGAAGCGTATTATGAGCAGCATAAAGCAAAATATACCTGGGGGCCCAGCGCCAATGCTGTTTTTTTTACCACAGCCGATCCTGAAACAGCCGAAGCAATAAGCAACGATATAAATAACTATATAGGGAAATGGAGAACGCTGGGAGAAAGCAGCCAGGGAAAAATTATTGCCGATTCGGCCAGGTTTGAGCTGGAACAGGTTCCGGGCATGAAGCAAAATATACAACCAGGTAAAATTACCAACCGCGTAACGGATACTACAAGTGGCGCAACTCATTTCATGTATATATTAAATGTATACAACCAGCCGGCACAAAGAAGCTTTGAGGAAGCCGTGGGGCTGGTGATCAATGATTACCAGGCGGTATTAGAAGCGCAATGGATCAAATCTTTAAAAAAGAAGTACCCTGTAAAAATTAATGAAAAGCTGCTGCACACATTGGCAGAATAAAGCCTGAGTTTAACCTTTCCATACCTCCTTTCTTTGTAATAACTTTAGGCTATGAAATTCCGTCTGCTGGTATATAGCATGTTACTGGGCTGCGGCGTTGCAAACGGGCAGGTATGGAACACCGCTAACGCATTCAGCAGGTTTTCCATTGCCGTACCCGATTCCGTTAGTCGTTCTGCTGCTGCCCTTGCAGCGTATATACAAAACCGGTATGATGCTCCGAAAGTGCAGTTGCAGGCCATTTATAGCTGGGTTACTGCTCATATCCGTTACGATAACGACAGTTCTTATTATTTCAACAGGAGCGTAGACCATGAAACAAAAATTGCCGCTACGCTCCGCAGAAGAAAAGGCGTATGTGAAAATTATGCCGGGCTGTTCGCCGATCTGGC
>CAYVEI010000226.1:2106-6168 GCA_964450515.1 uncultured Terrimonas sp.
ACTATAAAGATTCTGTACAGGCTTTTTTGCAGATGGACAGCCTGCAGCAATACCTTGCCATAGAACGTCGCATGAAAAATGCAGGGGCAAACAATGAAATGTTTAAGCTCTGGCAGGGTTATAACAGGATGAATATTGCCATCATTGCAGGAGAGCAGGATATGCAATTGTATAATGCCGCAGTGGATAACCTGAACGCGGCTACCGACATCTTCAATTCGTTTGTGCAGTACCGTAATAATGGTTTTCTTCCTCAAAAGGAGGATGCAGTAATAAGAACGATGCTGGAACCGGTCGGCCTGCTGATCGCCGAAGCAAATAAAAAATTAGACGGGATTGGGTTGCTGGCAGAGAATTTCCAGTACAATACAGAAGGCATCCGGAAGCAACTGCATTCGCTCGGTAAGCGCTGCGGGGAGCAAAAGGAATTCGTAAAAAAATATCTCGCAGCCGCCCCACCGGAAAGAGCACAACTGTTTTACAGGTGAACAATATAGTAATGAACAGGAAGTTTCCCTGGCGGTTAAATACATAAGGTAAGTTTTGGATGTTATTGTACAGGAATATTGATTTCACAGGCATGAGAAAACACGATATGGATATTTCTTTGTGTACTATGAGTTTTCTGTATTTGTTATCTTCAACACATAGGCACAGTAGAAACACGGGAACACAATAGAAAGAACTATGTGAACCTGTACATGTGATAATATTCAGAAACAGAAACAATAACAAACTGATTTTCATTTCCGGCGTTAATTAGCAAAAGCGGCGGTTGTTATAACTTTATCGGTAGCTTAAAAAAATGCAATGAAATCTGCAAAACAGCTTATTAATCTTATCATTTGTCTCCTGGTTTCGCTGATGACACATGCGCAGCAAAAACCCAATATTATTTACATCCTTGCTGATGACCTCGGCTACGGTGATGTGAGTTGCCTGAATGCCGGTTCAAAGCTGCATACCGTGAACATTGATAAAATAGCAGCAGAAGGAATGAAGTTTACAGATGCGCACAGCAATTCCGCAGTATGCACTCCCACCCGTTATGGCATACTCACCGGCAGGTACGCCTGGCGTACAAGATTGCAAAATGGGGTATTATGGGGGTATGATACCATGCTGATAAAAAACAACAGGGCTACATTAGCTTCTTTATTAAAACGCAATGGATATCGCACAGGATGCATTGGCAAATGGCATCTTGGCCTTGACTGGAAGAAAAACGCATCGGGTGAATTTGATTTTTTTCAGCCTGTTGCAAATGGCCCAGCACAGGTTGGCTTTGATTATTTCTATGGCATACCCGCATCATTAGATATGCATCCGTATTTCTATATTGAAAACAACAGCGTAACGGCAACCGCTATTGACAGCACGGGTGGGAACAGCGGTAAAGGATTCTGGCGGGCAGGGCCTGCAGGAAATGATTTCAGGCACGAAGAGGTGCTTAACAGGATTACAGACAAAGCGGTAGATTATATATCCCGGGAGGCGAAATCGGGTAACCCGTTTTTCCTTTATTTCGCGCTTACCTCCCCGCATACACCTATACTACCAACTCCGTCCTACCAGGGAAAATCCGGTACAAATGCATATGGCGATTTTGTGCTGATGACGGACGATATGGTGGGTAAAATCATAGATGCGGTGAAGGCTGCCGGTATTGAACAAAATACGATCATTGTTTTTACCAGTGATAATGGCTGTTCTCCTTCTGCCGGCTTTGCGGAGCTTTCCGCAGCGGGACATCATTCCGGTTATATTTACCGTGGAGCCAAGGCAGATATATTTGAAGGCGGGCATCGCGTACCCTTTATTGTTAAGTGGCCTGCAAGGGTCAAGGCCGGATCGGAAACAATAGCAACCGTGTGTCTCACAGATTTTATGGCAACACTCGCAGATATGTTTCAACAACCGTTAAAAGACGATGAAGGCGAAGACAGCTTCAGCCTGCTGCCTTTGTTGTTGCAAAAAAAGGGCTATGCCAGAACAAGTATTATCCATCACTCCATTGATGGAAATTTTTCCGTCCGGAAAAACAACTGGAAGCTGATTTTTGCACGCGGATCCGGCGGGTGGAGCCCCCCCACCGAGAAAGAAGCAAAGGCAAAAGGACTGCCGGGCTTGCAATTGTACAATTTAAAAACGGATACCGGGGAAACGAATAATGTAGCTGCAGCTCATCCTTCTGTAGTGAAGGAATTGTTGGCTATTACCAAAGCTATTGTTGAAAACGGGAGATCAACAAAGGGAAAAAAGCAAAACAACGATACAGTGGTCAGTTACAGGGAATAAATGCTGCTTGAAAAACCGTTATCGCGTAATGTAAAACGGAGCGGCGGTACTTATACTTCTTACCTGATGAAAAAATATTTTTTCTCTCAAAAGCCGGCTGCCATAGGGTTGTCACCCTGCCTCGTTTTCTTTGTATGGTAAAACCAATAACAAACCATAAAACAGAAAGCAATGGCAAACAGCAACCAGGCAACGGCAACCGAACCTACAATTGTTATCACCTCCGAAGCGCTGCTCGGACACTGGCAGGGGCACAGGAGGCTTACCCGTAGAATGATAGAAGCATTTCCCGAAGACAAATTGTTTACTTATTCTGTTGGTGGCATGCGGCCCTTTTCGGAGCTGGTATTAGAAATGCTTGGGATGGCGGTGCCGGGAATAAAGGGCATCATTACGGGCAAATGGCAAACTTATGATGAGGCATACGGGCAGGTAGCAGCCCCTGCTTCAAAAAAAGAACTGCTGGAACGCTGGGATGAAACAACTGAAGCGTTGAATGCGCTTTGGCCGCAGATACCCCCGCATCGTTTCCAGGAAACCGATACCGCGTTTGGACAATGGGAAGGCACCGGTTATTTCTTTATATTTTATTTTATTGATAACGAAATTCACCACCGGGGTCAGGCCTATGTGTATCTCCGTTCGCTGAATGTAGAGCCTCCCGCTTTCTGGGAGAGGAACTGATCCACCTGCCGGTACATAAACATGATTTTTCTTCTTTTAAGATCTATGGCATTTGCTGCACAGTAAATGCTATAGATTTTTGCCTGATATGGGTGTCGAAGGCGATGTGCTTACATACTACTAACATTGTACAGCTACTTCAAAATATCCAAAATTATCTCCTCTAATGCTGCGGAATATCCGGCCCTGATTAAACGAATGATCCCCTTCTTATCAATGAGCACATATAAAGGAACGGCCTCCGATTGATATTCTTTAGGTCAATAACTTCAATTGATGTGCTTGCCCCAATGCTTATTGTTTACATTTGAGTATTAAATGCAGCAGATCATTTTTGAATGGTTATGCATGGTAAACAATAAAATAATGAACAGATCACTCTTTTTGCTTTGGCTTACTCTTTCCTTTGGCTTCCTGTCCTGTAAAAAGGAAGCCTCAGTGCCGGAGCTGCCTGTGGCGGCCGTTAGTTATACCAATATGGCTTACGGTAATGATGCCCGGCAGGTAATGGATATCTTTCTTCCCGAAGGGAGAACCATACAGCATACAAAAACCATATTTATTATTCATGGCGGCGGGTGGACGGAAGGCGATAAAGGCGACATGGCGGAAGCGGTGGCCTACCTCAAAAAAGAACTGCCGCAATATGCTTTTGTGAATGTAAACTACAGGCTGGCATCCAATAATACTGTAAACGTATTTCCCGCGCAGGAAGAAGACATTAAGAAAGCGGTGGACTTTTATTTAAACAGATCTGCCGAATACCTGGTGAGTGAAGATATTGTGATGGGAGGAGCGAGCGCCGGCGCACACCTGGCTATGCTGCACAGTTATAAGAATGATCCCGGTAAGCATGTAAAAGCGGTGGTAGATTTTTTTGGTCCTACCGACCTGGTAGCCTTATGGAACGAAGGTGCAATACAGCAATGGGCCTTATCGGCGGCTGTAGGCAGCTTGTATACCGATGACCCGGATATATACGTGAACAGTAGCCCCCTGAACTTTATTACGGATCAGAGTGCACCTACCATTGCCTTGCAGGGAGGCGCCGACTTTATCGTTATTCCCGCTCAAACTACC
>CAYVEI010000227.1:0-6021 GCA_964450515.1 uncultured Terrimonas sp.
TACCCTGAACCTTGCAGGCGGGATGCTGGAGTGGCAGAAAAAGTATAAAAATTAAATATTTACAGGTTTACCGGAAAGGGGGTAACATTATTGTAGTATTCCTGATTTATTCCTGAAAAGCATTGAAGTTGAATGGGAAGGGTAATATTTTATGATGAAATAAAATATTTGTTTTGATGTCATAGTTAGCCGTTTGTATTATCTTATTGAAATAAACGTATTTATTATAGAATTGATTTAAGATAAAATGAGTAGAAAGTTAGTGAATGTTCGTTTTTTTTTTCATCTTTGCAACGGATTGTTTCTTTTTACTCTCTACTAAGCGAATAACCCCCAATTTCCTATCCTCGGAAGATTTGTTCTGAGTTAGATTGAAATCAATTTTCCAGTATCGTTAATGTTTTACCAAAAACCATTTACCTGTTATTTCATTTCAGGTGAGTTAGTTTTTTTCACAAATCCCTAATTCCAGTATTGTATTGTAAAAACCTGGTAATTATTTTGTTATCCGAAGTCTAATACTGTACTGAAGTATGAAAATTTTTTACGACAAACCTTTCACTGTTCCGCGTTGGATCATTTTAATGGCAGATACGGTGATTGTAACTGCGTCTTTTGCACTGTCTTATTTTATTCTAAAACAGTTCCGTTTTCCCGTTTTAGTTCGCGGCCACTTTTTTATACATGCAGGGCTGTTCAGCTTATTGTCTCTTGCTGTATTTTACTTTATGCGGATTTATACGGGGCTTATCCGCTATTCCAACACAAAAGATATGTTCAGGATATTTTCTGCTATCCTGGTAGTGAGCTTAATTTATCCTTTTGTTTCGGGAGTAATTGCGGGCCGTCTGTATCATATTCCTTCGCTTGACATGCCTACTTTACTGGTGCTGAACTTTTTTATCAGCTCATCCCTGCTGATCCTGTTCCGCACTTCCATTAAAGAAATATACATTCTGGCAAAAGGATATGCGATGACCGGTGTAAAGAAGGTACTGATCTACGGGTCTGATAACCATGCCATCCTTATTAAGCAGGCTATTGAGGCTGCGGGGAATCATAAATTTGTGGTAAGCGGCTTTGTGCAGTCCGGTGGTCAGAAGATCAACAGTACGATAGAGCAAAAAAGGGTATACCATACCCGGGAACTGCCCGAGTTACACAAAAAGCTTACTATAGATAAGCTCATTCTTCCCAACGCGCAGTCGGGCAAGCCGGAGTTCAGGGCCATTATAGATTGTTGCTTAAATTTAGGCATCAAAGTTCAAACCGTACCGCCCTCCGAGCAATGGGTTAGCGGCAAGCTTAGCCTTGGGCAGATGCAGGATCTTAAAATTGAGGATCTGCTTCCGCGTAAGCCTATTCAAATCAATAACCAGTTGGTGTCTGAAGAAATATTCGGCAAAAGAGTACTGATCACAGGCGCCGCCGGTTCTATAGGATCTGAAATTGTGAGGCAGGTAATGTCTTACCATCCTGAAATGGTGATCTTATGCGACCAGGCAGAATCACCGCTTCATGAAACACAATTAGAATTAGAAGAAAAATACCCGACTGCCAAAATAAAAACCTTTATTGCCAGCATAAGGAATCTGAGAAGGATGCTCATTCCTTTTAAAGAGTATCGCCCCCATATCGTGTTTCACGCGGCAGCGTATAAGCACGTTCCCATGATGGAAAAGCATCCCGAAGAAGCTATCCTTACCAATGTAATGGGCACAAGAAATATGGCTGATCTGTCTGTTTGCTTTGGTGTGGAAAAGTTTGTAATGATCTCTACCGATAAAGCGGTTAATCCAACAAACATCATGGGAGCATCCAAGCGGATCGCTGAAACCTATGTACAGTCGCTTAATCACGCTTCCAATAACCCGCCCGCCGCAGAATTCCTTTCCCGGCTTATACAGGATGATGACGATGATTCAATAACGGTTACGGCCAATGTTAAAACCAAGTTTATTACTACCCGGTTTGGTAATGTGCTGGGCTCTAACGGTTCTGTTATTCCCCGCTTCCGGGCCCAGATCCAGCATGGCGGACCGATAACGGTTACCCATCCGGATATCACCCGATACTTTATGACCATACCCGAAGCGGTACAACTGGTTTTAGAAGCGGCTACTATGGGACATGGAGGAGAGATATTTATTTTTGACATGGGTGAGCCGGTTAAAATAGCCGACCTGGCCGTAAATATGATCAAACTGTCGGGACTGATCCCTGATAAAGACATCAATATTGTTTATACAGGCTTGCGTCCGGGAGAGAAACTGTATGAAGAGCTGTTAAACGAAAAAGAAAAAACCCTGCCTACCCATCACGAAAAGATAAAAATTGCTAAAGTGGTGTCGCGGTCGTATAAGGAAGTGCTGAATGATATAGAGAGCTTAACCGATTTGTGCAAGCAGGGAGATCATTTTAAACTGGTAGGAAAGATGAAAGCGATCATTCCTGAGTTTATCAGTAATAATTCCGAATTTTCAAAGCTGGATGAGGCTAAAACCAGGAAGAAAGTTTTATTTATTCCCGCGTTTACTGATACCGTAAAAATGTAGTAATATAAAAAAAGTGAGATGTTAAAGGGGGGGAAGTTTTATGCTTCACCTCCTTTTTTTTTGTGCAGGCAGGCGCCCATGTACAACAAACCGGGAAAGATTTATTCGTGGCTAAAAGAATACCAGTGGCTAAAGATAAATAGATGGTTCATCACCCGGTATAAACCGTAGCACGGCTTAGCGGTTTACCGGGTGTAATTGGGCGCTTCCCGGGTAATTTCTATATCATGCGCATGACTTTCGTTCATGCCGGCATTGGTTATTTTAATGAACTGCGCTTTTTGCAGTGCTGCAATGTTAGCGGCGCCGCAATACCCCATTCCGGAGCGTAATCCGCCCGTATACTGGTATACAATTTCGCTCAGGTTGCCTTTAAAAGCTACGCGTCCTTCAATTCCTTCAGGCACATATTTCTTTACATCATCTTCCACATCCTGGAAGTAACGGTCGCCACTTCCCTGTCCCATGGCGCCTAAAGAGCCCATGCCCCTGTATTGCTTAAATTTCCGGCCTTCATAGATGATCGTGTCGCCGGGACTTTCCTCCGTTCCGGCAAAAACACTTCCCATCATTACCACACTGGCTCCTGCTGCCAGTGCCTTCACCATGTCGCCGGTATAACGTATGCCGCCATCCGCTATAAGCGGTATATTCAATTTATGAAGTACGGAAGCCGCTTCCATGATAGCTGTAATTTGCGGAACCCCTGCACCGGCCACAATACGGGTAGTGCAAATAGATCCGGGCCCTATACCTACTTTAACAGCGTCTGCACCCGCTTCTGCCAGGGCTTTGGCGCCCGCAGCAGTTCCTATATTTCCGGCAATGACCTGTAGCTTTTTGAAATTCTTTTTCAACTTTTTCAGCGATTCAATCACTTTTGCGCTATGTCCGTGCGCACTGTCTAAACAAACAATATCAACACCTATTTGCTGCAGGGCCGACGCTCTGTCCATAAGATCGGCGGTTATGCCCAGCGCCGCACCGGTAAGCAAACGCCCGAAGCTGTCTTTTACGGCATTAGGGTGACTTTGCAACTGCAGAATATCACGGTATGTAACCAGTTCTGTTAATTGCCCGCTTTTATTTACAACCGGCAATTTTTCAATTTTATACTGGCTGAGTATTTTTTTTGCTTTGGCAAGATCTGTTCCTTCGGGAGCCGTAATCAGGTTTTCTGTTGTCATTACTTCGCTCACCTTTTTCTTCAGGGAGGTTTCAAAACGCAGGTCGCGGTTAGTAAGGATACCTACTAGCTTTTTATTAATATCTACAATTGGAATACCGCCTATTTTATTTTCGCGCATCAGCTTCAGTGCGTCGCCAATAGTAGCGTCTACCCGCAGGGTTATGGGATCGAGTATTAACCCGCTTTCACTGCGTTTTACTTTTCGTACCTGTTCGGTCTGCCTTTCAATGGTCATGTTTTTATGCAGGATACCCAGGCCGCCTTCCCTTGCCAAAGCAATGGCCAGCCCGGCTTCCGTAACGGTATCCATAGCGGCGGAAAGCAGGGGAATATTTAATGTAATGCTTTTGGTAAGCTTTGAGCTGATGTCTGTATCGCGCGGGAGTACCTGTGAGTAAGCCGGCATAAGCAGCACATCATCAAAGGTTAAACCTTCACCAAAAAATTTCTGGGAGAATTTGTCTTTAGCGGAGTTGATTATTGTTGCCATGTGCAAAGATAGGGGAGCAGATAAATAGCATCCAAATTTTGTTCTTTAAAAGAACATTCTGCCCCGGGGGGCGCCAAACCATTCAGCACTGGCTATAAAAGCCTGTATATTTTTCCGGGCAGGCAGGTTATTATTCCCTGTAACTCAAGGTTTAGTATGGCAGCGGCTATCATGCTGCAGCTGAAATTGCACCGGGGTGTGATCTCGTCAATAGATGCGGTTTCTTTTTCCGTTATAATTTTCAGGATTGTTTTTTCCTCTGCAGTGAACTCAGTGAACAATTCTTTTTGTATGGCTTTTTTCTTTACGGGCGCTTCGCCCCAGTTCATAAACTCAAGCAGCTCTTTGCCGCAGGTTATCAGTGCAGCCTTATTGCTCCTGATCAGGTAGTTACAGCCGGCACTTTTTGTATCAGTGGTTTTGCCCGGCAGGGCAAACACATCTTTATTATAATTATTGGCCAGTTCAGCCGTAATCATGCTGCCTCCGTTGATCTGGGTTTCTATTACCAGTGTGGCATCTGCCATGCCTGCCACGATGCGGTTTCGTTTTGGGAAATTTTGTTTATCGGGTTTGGCGCCCGACATAAAGTCTGTGAGCAGCCCGCCATGGGTTGTCATTTCCTTTGCCAGTGCTTTATTTGCAGAAGGATAAATGCGGTCGAGCCCGTGTGCTAATACCCCAATAGTAAATAATTTGTTTTTCAATGCCGCTTTGTGTGCCAGCGCATCTATGCCGTAAGCCAGTCCGCTTACCACAAGCACATGATGCTGTGCTATATCTTCAATTATTTTTCCGGTCATTTCTTTTCCGTAATCGGTATGGTTGCGGGTGCCTATAACAGCCATAATTTTGGGGTGGTTGAGATCGGCGTTTCCTTTATAATATAACAGGGAAGGCGCATCATAGCAATGCAGCAGGCGTTTAGGATAACCTGCATCGGTTTGCCTCAGTACGGTAATGTTGTATCGCTCAATAAAACGGAGTTCTGCTTCGGCCCGTTGAAAACCGCTGAATGTTTTGATGCTTTTAGACCGGATGGTACCTATACCGGGAAATTTGTCAAGACTGGATTTGCGTGCGGTAAAAATTTTTTCTGCATCACCGAAGTGTTGTAAAAGTTCTTTTGCATGTACATCCCCTATATGGGGAACCATGGTTAGCGCAATATGGTAAAGAAGATCGCTGTGCATGGTGCAGGCGATAATGGTGTTTGTGCTGAAATAATATGATCCTAAAAAAAGTACTGCCGGAAAAATGCGAAACCGATATAAAAAAAACCCCCTCCCGATAAATCGGGGGAGGGGTACTAATCTTTTAACCGTTAACCATTAAACCTTATCCTATGAAAAGCCGAATATAATGCGTTTTTTTAATTTAAGCATTCGTGTTACAATTTTTTTTTTGCTTTTCCGGAAGGAGGCGCCGGAAGCGGCTGATTTTTGTTGAAAATCTGTTGAAAATAAACGGGAGGGACGACTTCAGAGAAAGTATATCAGAGCGTGGGTAGTATAAAAAATAAAGGGCTGGATAGACATCCTGCCCCGTTTCTAAATCCAATATCCTATGAAAAACCAATAAATAGACCAGTATTAAGCAACAAACGTTGCATGGCATTTAATATTTTTTTTAATGTATGCCGTCCGGGGCATATACAGTATAATTCCGGAAGAAATAAGAGGAAAAGGAGGGGTTTGGGAGGGTATATAAACGAAAAAAGGGCTGGATAGACATCCTGCCCCGTTTTAAATCCAATATCCTATGAAAAACCAGACATATAACGATAT
>CAYVEI010000228.1:0-5988 GCA_964450515.1 uncultured Terrimonas sp.
TTAGAAAAGGACATGGCTTCCCTGTACCATTTTTCAGCCACGGTATAATTGTTGATCAGCCGGTAGCTGTCTGCCAGGCGGTATACCACTTCGTTATGGATATTCAGGTTTGATTTTCCGGGTGCTTTCTTTTTTACCGCAAAGGGCTGCGACCGCGGCGTTGATTTTATTTCGGTGCTGAGGTATTTTTCGAAATACTGTATGGCTTCGTAATATCTTTTTTGTTTAAACAGTTCCTCTCCTTTAATATAATAACCGGGCTGGTCGGTTTGAGCAGGTGCTGTTAACGCGCAAAGCAAAAAAAGAATCATGGCTCCGGCACTAACCGGTAATAAAAACATTTTCCTGCCTGCCGGGTGCTTAAAATTGTTGTGCATATGCATTGTCATTTACATGCCTCCGTTTTAAAAACGGGGGCAATAAAAAGGTTTTGTTTTCATACTGTTCTTCCGCCACCAGGTATAGGATAGCGATACTTCCACGCTGTTGCGGTTGATCTCCATTGCATCTTTAGTAGATACATTCGTGTCGTAACTCATTCCCACGGTTATGCCTTTGTAGTAAAAGCCGGCAAAGGGAGATATGGCATCACCGAAACGCAGGTTAGCGCCAAACATCAGGTCAACCTGCTCGCTGGCGTTTACCTGCACATAAGCGCCGGCCATCTTCTCTTCTGTTTCACCCTGCTTCATATACAATACATTGGGTACAATATTCAACAGGTCGGATACAATAATTCTTGCCCCTGCATGCAGGCTGTAACGTATGGGCATCGTTTCCTTATCGCCTCCTGCAATGAACGGATCCTTTGGCTGGGTAATATGAAAAGCAGAAAAGCCGCCAAAGAGATTAACTTTTCTGTCGGCTGTAGCATCATAATATACCAGTCCTGCGCCGGCATCAAACGAAAACACGTTCGGTTTGTAAAATACTTCCGATGAATGCGCTGAAGGGTCGTAGCCTATGCCGGATACCCATTGTTCGCCAAACTGCAGTTGGTTTACATTAAAGCTCCTGTTCAATACCCCTGCCTGCATGGCCATTACCACGTAATGATCCTTAAACCTTACCCCGGTATAGGCAATGCTCAGGTAGGCATTGGTATAGTTATAGGCTTTGTCAGACGAAGACTGGTTCAGCAGGTTAACGCCAAGGTTAATGTTTTTGCTGGTAGGCATTTCTGCCGACAGTCCTTTGGTAGAGAAGGTATTGCCATACTGGCTGCGCCAAACGGCTGATACCCTGTAATCGCCTTCGATGGCGCCGGTAAGAGCAGGGTTTAACGCCATGGGCTGGATAAAATATTGCGAAAAATGCGGGTCTGCCTGCGCGTATCCGGCTCCGGGTAAGCCATAAGTGCCCGCCATCACTGCCAGCAATATTTGAAATATACTTTTCTTCATTTCAAAAAATTTATTATACCTCATTGCCCTTTTTTATCGTATTAGCCTTATGGTACCTTTTTTAATGAAGGTATCTTCATTAGATAGCCGTACCTTAACCACGTATACATACAAGCCTACCGGCTGTGGGTTGTTTTTATGCGTTCCATCCCATCCTTTCTGGTTGTCTTTCGTTTCAAAAAGCATTACGCCCCACTGGTTGTATATTTTTATTTCGGCCGCGGTTACCGATGATCCGTATACCTTGAACACGTCATTCTTCCCGTCGTTGTTTGGAGTAAAAGCGTTGGGTATAAAAAAGTCTTTGTTATCTACCTCCGTTTTTACACTGGCGGTGTCTATACATCCGTCTGCCGACCTGGCTATAACATAGTAGGTGCTGGTGGTATCATTAATAATAAAAGACTGGGTATTGGCCGTCTGATTGCTGAAATAGATTTCAGGTTTCCATCCAATCACTTCATAGATTGAGCTGGCAGATGTGGTAAGTGTTGCAGGGGCTCCCACCAGCATAGGATTGGGGTTGGCTTTCAGCGAAACGGAAAATTCCCGTACCAGCACATTTACAATGGCGGTGTCTGTACAGCCAGCTTCATTTATAGCGATGGCTTTATAAATAGCATTGCCGGCGGGCTGTACTACAATACTGTCGCCTGTTCCTGTATTTTGCCATGTTATTTCGTTACCGGGTGAAGCTGCTTTAAGGGTAACGGGCAAACCTTTACAAGCTACCACGGTATCGCTGGTGGATATAACCGGCTGATCATTAAGCACCACTACCACAGGTGCCAGGTTGGTTGAGCAACCGCCTGCGCTTATGCCGCGAATATAGAACGTATCGCTTACTGCTACAGCCGTTGGATCGTTGAGCGGTATGGCGCCGGCTTCATCTGTAAAATAATGGTAGCTGAGTCCGCTGGTACTGCCCGATGTTATAGAAGGGTCTGTTATATCTGCCGTGGGCGATCCGCAAACCGGTAAAGGATTGGTAATAACAAGCTGGGGGTCGCCTACATCAATATTGGTGGTAGCCGTGCCGGTACATGCCCCGCTGCTGAAGGTATAATTAACCGTATAGGAACCCGGGGTGCTGGCAGAAAGGTTAACTGCCCCGGTAGCGGCATTAATAGATAACCCGGAAACGGAACTGTAGGTTCCGCCGCTTAGTCCTGTTAATGTTACGGTGGCGGTGCCGGTTCCGCAATAGGGCGACTCGTCATAGTTTATGGTTACTTCCGGCAGGGGGTCTGTGGCTATTTGTACCACTGCCGAAATATCACTTTCTGTGCCGGAGTTTACGATCCTCCTGTACCAGTGGGTTTGGCTTAATGCTCCGGGAGCATAATCCTGGTTTGTTGCGTCATTAATATTGCTAAACCCCGTGCTTGCCGAAGTGGTGCTGCTTTGCCATTGAAAAGTGAAACTCCCGTTTCCTCCTGAGGGAACGCTGCCTGTTAAAGCAGCGGGAGGGGTATGCTCACAAATGGACTGATCACTGCCGATGGTATTATTTCCTATTGCCGCCCATGATGGGCTTTGAACCTTAGATTGCCCGGTAAAGCTATTATGGCCGTTCCCATTAGTTGCGATAACCGGGAAGCCATACATCTCCCTGGCTTTTTGCGGCCGGATGCCTGCTAAAGCAAACTGCGCACAAGCCACCAATGAAACTAAAAGAAATTGGTTTCTCATTACTGTTAACAGGTATTGGATTATGATATTGGTCTTTCTTCAACAGTTATTATGTACATTAACTTATAGCAACAGAAGTTATTGTATGTCAATGTTTTTTTTTGATGATATTTAAAAAATGATCATGGAATGCACCCCGGCTACACGAATTTTCCGGATATCAAACAATTGTTGTATCTTTTGAACCATAATTCATCCTGCCCGCGTGATAGTTCATTTTTAATCAAAAACAGAGCATATGAGAACGGTTGCACACATTTTTATGCGCAAAGGGCTTCACAATATTACCGTTGACCCCGGCATTTCCGTACTTGGCGCATTGAAGATCATGTCTGAAAGGAATATTGGATCCGTAATTGTTATGGATGATAAAGGAAAATACCGCGGACTGGTTACGGAGAGGGATTACGCCCGTAAAGTGATATTACTCGGTAAATCATCAGGTGATACGCCTGTAAATGAAATTATGCTGGAGCATTTACCCAAGATTACCCCTGAACACACGCTTGAAGAATGTATGAGCATAATGACAGCCCATAATATCCGTTATTTGCCTGTTTTTAAAAACAATGAATTTTATGGAGTGATCTCGGTACTGGATATCGTAAAGGAAACCATACTGGCGCAGCAGGAAACCATTGACCACCTGCATAGCTATATCCATTCTGTTTAGAAAGGAGCCGGGTGCACTTAGCTGCTGTTCTA
Source organism: uncultured Terrimonas sp. (assembly GCA_964450515.1). Classification (GTDB taxonomy): domain Bacteria; phylum Bacteroidota; class Bacteroidia; order Chitinophagales; family Chitinophagaceae; genus Agriterribacter. The sequence goes on from CAYVEI010000228.1 coordinate 3,801, forward strand.
TACCGGTAAAAGGGATAATACAAATAAGGATAGTACCGGGCAGCTTGTCCCGGTCAGCGGATCACGATTTCTGTAATAAGACGTTCCCCAAGGGCCTCGTTCACGCGCTGAATGATCTTATCTTTCTGGAAAAGCAATTCATTTTTAAGGGGCGCCACGGTGGTAACGATAAACAGCGTATGGTTCATGATCTGTATCTTATCGGTATAGCGCGCAATGGTTTTACCCATCAGTTGCTCCCATATATCGGTTATCTGCAGGGCCTGCATGTTTCCCTTCAGCCTGCTTTTCTGAAGAAACAATTTCAACGCATCTCCCATGGAAAGTTCGCTCATACCGCTAAGGTAAGATGATTCCCGTATTTTTATTTTAAAACGGCAAACTGTTTATTTTACCGGGTTTTAGCAGGGTGCAACCGTTTCCGGTATATAAAGTGCGGCAGTGGCGGCAAACATTTTTCCCTCCATTACCTTACATTTGCAAGGCTGAAATCATTTAAAATGCTTTGCACAACCACCCATAACCCTGATTTTGAAACCGCAGGCAGCAGTGGAAGCGTGCCGATGGTTATTGCTGGCGGCATAGCAGTAAAATATGTTTAACCAATCAACCAATCAACGATATCAATGGGAAGAATATTTGAAGTACGTAAATCAACCATGTTTGCCCGGTGGGACCGTATGGCCAAGCAGTTCAGCCGTATTGGCAAAGAAATAGCTATTGCCGTTAAAGCCGGCGGACCCGATCCCGCCACTAATCCCGCTTTGCGCCGCTGCATGCAAAATGCAAAAAGCGTGAACATGCCCAAAGACAGAATAGAAGCGGCCATAAAAAGAGCGCAGGGCAAGGAAATGGAAAACTTTGAAGAGATATTATACGAAGGATACGCTCCTCATGGCGTGGCAGTACTGGTGGAAACCGCTACCGATAATCATGTGCGTACGGTAGCTAATGTAAAATCGCATTTTAATAAAGGCAATGGCACACTGGGTAACAGCGGGAGCGTGGCTTTCCAGTTTAAAAAAATGGGCGTATTTAAACTGAAGCCCGAAGGGTTGAACGCGGAAGAGCTGGAGCTGGAATTGATTGATTATGGACTGGAAGAACTGGGTGAAGGTACCGGTGAAAATGGTGAGGATATACTGGTATTGCGTACGGGCTTTACGGATTTCGGTAATATGCAGAAAGCGCTGGAAGAAAAACATATTACACCCATAAGCGCCGAAGTGGAATGGATCCCTTCTACTACGGTGGAATTGCCGGAAGAGCAGGCGCAGGATGTGCTGAAATTAGTTGACCGCCTGGAACAGGACGAAGACGTGCAAAAAGTATTTCATAACCTACAATAGGCAAAAGAGGCTGTCTCAAAAAGATCCATATAGAAGATATGCCACTAAGACTCAAACCTGCCTGCCCGGAGGCAGGGACACAAAGTCCTGATCTAAGGTGTTATTTTCTTCGTGCTTTCGTGGCAAAATATTACTTTTCAGACAATGCCGATGCGCCTTCATTTAACATGACTACCTACGAACAGATTTTTGAAAACAACAGGAAGTGGGTTGCTTCTAAAACCGCTTTGGATATTGACTTTTTTAAAAAATTAGCCTCCGATCAAAACCCGGAGTATCTCTATATTGGTTGCAGCGACAGCCGCGTTCCTGCCAATGAGATCATGGGGCTCGACTCGGGTGAAGTGTTTGTACACCGCAACATCGCCAACCTGGTATGTGCAACAGATCTGAATGTAATGGCGGTGATCAATTATGGAGTGCGATATTTAGATATAAAACACATTATCATTTGCGGCCACTATAATTGCGGTGGCGTAAAAGCTGCCATGCAGCCCAAAGACATGGGCATCCTTAATCCCTGGTTAAGAAATATCCGCGATGTTTACCGCCTGCATAAAGAAGAGCTGAACGCTATATCGGAAGATAAGCAACGATACGACCGGCTGGTTGAGCTGAATGTGCAGGAGCAATGCGTAAACGTAATTAAATTAGCCAGCGTGCAGCAGGAATATGTAAAAACGGGTTATCCCATTGTACATGGCTGGGTTTTTGATTTGAAAACCGGTTTGCTTAAAGATCTGAAGCTTGATTTCGAAAAAATACTGCGCGATATACAGGAGATATATAACCTTACGGATACCAACTGGAAGCGGTAAGGTTGGGGGGAGGTGTGAGGT
>CAYVEI010000229.1:0-5928 GCA_964450515.1 uncultured Terrimonas sp.
GTAACGATAGAAGCTATTGCAGCAACTACATAGGTCATGGCAGCCCATTTTAAAGCATCTTTTGCCATGGGATATTCCTGTGCATTAGTAACATTAGTGTGCTGCAGCCAGGCAAGGGCTCTTTTACTGGCGTCGAACTCCACCGGCAGGGTTACAACCGAAAAGATGGTAGTAAGGGCAAATAAAACGATTCCTATCAGTAATAAGGAAGGAAATACCTTGATCAGGAGTATCCCGCCAATTAAAACCCATTGCACCAGCATAGAGCTGTATTGCACAACAGGTACTAAGCGGCTTCTTAACATTAACCACCGGTAGGAGCTAGCATGCTGAACAGCATGGCCGCACTCATGAGCAGCCACTGCAGCAGCGGCTACAGATACCCCGTTATATACGTCCGGACTAAGGTTTACCGTTTTATTTAAAGGGTTATAATGATCCGTTAAAAACCCATTGGAGGCATTAACAGAAACGTCATATATTCTATTTTCTTTTAACATCTTTTCTGCTACTTCCCTGCCTGTTAGGCCCCCGGTGAGGCGAACTTTGCTGTAACGGGCAAACTTTCCCTTTAGCTGCATGCTTACCAGCATGCTAATTCCAACAAAAATGAGCGATACCACCCAAATTGATCCCATAGTGTTTTAATATTTAATAGTTTATAAGTATAGCAAACTACCTACCATTTCTAAATATTGACATTAAATCCGGTAAGGCTGCAGTGCTAAAGTCTTTTTGTCAGTTGCATTAATTTTAAAAATATACAACTGACAACTTGACGAAATAAGCGGCTGTTTCAGGATTTAAAATTTTTTTATAAAATATTGATTTTCAATAATTTATATGCAATATGCTACTGTAATTATAAGGTAAAAAGTTATTCACAAGGGCTAAAATTAATTTTGTTATGTTTGAGCAATTTGTAATTTAGTGCAAGAATTTAATGGGTTAGTAAGTACTAAAGGGTCAGCGAAAGTTGACCCTTTAACTTTGCGCTATACTTTTTCTTTTACACCTCTTGTCATCAGCACCTGAATTTTTGAAACATGATTATCATAAATGTCTGTTCAAAACTTTTGATAGCATCTTCTTCTTTATAACTGAATGATAAAAATTACACCTCATGCATCTGCTAAAAATATCTGGCGATTGGTATACCTGAACTTTTTACAAGTAACAATACCGGCGAATAGCATAACAAACAATGCCGGCATCATTCTGTTTTGTTATACTGCCTTCCTCATGAAGCATAACCTTCTCTTCTTACCTGCTTTTCTATAATCGAACAATCCTGTAAATCTTATTTATCTTTAGCGCATGAGCAAAATAAAAACTGCATTCTTTTGTAGTAATTGCGGCTATGAATCTGCTAAGTGGACGGGAAAGTGTCCTTCATGCAGCGAGTGGAATACTTTTGTGGAAGAGCTTATTGAAAAACCATCAAAAAATAATAAAGGATGGAAAGGATACAGCGATAATGGTAACGAAGTAAAAACAATTGCGCTGCATGAAATAGCTGCCGGGGAAGAAAGAAGGATTGTTACGCCTGATGCAGAGCTGAACAGGGTTCTGGGCGGCGGTATGGTAAGCGGAAGCTTAGTGCTGGTAGCGGGTGAGCCGGGCATTGGCAAATCAACATTGTTCCTGCAAAACGGCTTGCTGCTTACCGGTATGGTTACTTTATACATTAGCGGGGAAGAAAGTGAACAGCAGATTAAAATGCGTGCCGACCGGCTTAATATTAAAAACGAAAATTTTTATCTCCTTACTGAAACATCAACACAAAATATATTCCAGGAAATAAAAAAGTTAAAGCCGCAGTTGGTTATTGTTGATTCTATTCAAACCCTGCATTCGCCTTATATAGAATCTTCGGCAGGCAGCGTATCGCAGATCAGGGAATGCGCCTCCGAATTTCAACGCTTTGCCAAAGAAACCAACACACCGGTTTTTTTAATAGGACATATTACAAAGGAAGGAAGCATTGCCGGGCCAAAGATACTTGAGCATATGGTTGACACGGTGCTTCAGTTTGAAGGCGACCAGCATTATGCTTACCGGATACTGCGTACCCTTAAGAACCGTTTTGGTTCTACCTCCGAATTGGGGATATATGAAATGACCGGGGCGGGCATGCGGCCCGTATCCAATCCATCCGAAATACTGATCACCCAAAAAGAAGAACAGCTAAGCGGTATAGCTATTGCTGCTACCATAGAAGGACAACGGCCTTTATTGATAGAAGTACAGGCGCTGGTTACCCAGTCTGTTTACGGAACGCCCCAGCGAACAAGCAGTGGTTTTGACCTGCGCAGGCTTCAGCTCCTGCTGGCCGTGCTGGAAAAAAGAGGCGGCTTTCATTTTGGAATGAAAGATGTATTTGTGAATATTGCAGGAGGGTTGAAGGTAGAAGATCCTTCCATAGACCTGGCCATGGTAGGCGCTTTGCTGAGCTCTTATGAAGACATTCCCCTGCCCCAGCAGATCGCCTTTGCCGGCGAGGTTGGACTGAGCGGTGAAATAAGGGCCGTAAACCGGATAGAGCAACGCATTGCCGAAGCGGAGAAGTTAGGGTTTGAAAAGATGATCATCAGTAAATACAATCAAAAGGGCCTAAGCAAACAACATTATAACATTGAGCTGGTAACCATGAGCAGGGTGGATGAGCTGTACAAATATTTTTTTTAAAATAAAACACCTGATAAAAACTGTTTTCCATAGCGTTTCGCATCTTCTCTTTCCGCACCTGTGCAATGGCTGTGGAAGTGATTTTATTAACGGGGATCACCTGCTCTGCCTGAAATGCTACCAGCGCCTGAGCGAAACCGGTTTTGCATCCTTGCCGGACAATCCGGTTGAAAAAACACTTTGGGGAAGATTAATGTGCAACAGCGCTATGAGTCAGTATTATTTTACCAAAGACTCCTTATTACAACAGCTTATTCACCAGTTTAAATACAAAGACAATAAAGAGCTGGCACATTATTTTGGAAAGCAGATGGGGGAAACACTGCAAACATCCGCAAGATTTCAACTGCCGGATGCGCTTGTTCCTTTACCCCTCTTTCCCGACAAAGAATACAAAAGAGGCTATAACCAGGCAGCGTTGTTATGTGAAGGCATTGCGGCGGTTTTACAGGTACCGGTATTGTACAATACGGTACTTCGAACACGGTACACTGCCACCCAAACCCATAAAACGCGTATGGAGCGGTGGCAAAATGTAGAGGGTGTTTTTATGTGTACAGCAAATACGGAACTGCAGCAAAAGAATATATTGCTGGTAGATGATGTAATTACCACCGGCGCCACCATAGAAGCCTGCGGCAATGCCATACTGGAAGATGTTCCGGATGTGCAGTTAAGCATTGCTACGCTGGCCTATGCTGCCGCTTAAAAGAATGTTTACGGGCAATGAAAATACTCCTTTATTTTGTGCTGCTGATGTTTTTGCTGAAGGGCGCTGTGTCCTGTAAAAAGCAAACATTTATTACTGATTCAAACGCGGCATTAACCATTACCGCCGACACGCTCCGGTTTGATACCGTATTTACTTCCATTGGATCGGTTACGCAATATTTTACCATCATTAACAGCAATTCCCAAAAGCTACAGCTAAGCAGCATAAAGCTGATGGGGGGTAACAGCTCCGCGTATAAAATAAATGTAGATGGAAGCGCTGCGGCGGAAATAAGCAACGTGGAGATGAACGCAGGCGACAGCATTTATGTATTTGTTTCCGTTACCATTGATCCCAGTTTAACTGATCTTCCGTTTATTGTACAGGATAGCATCCAGGTAAATTACAATGGCAATCAAAAATATATTCAACTGGAGGCTTACGGGCAAAATGCGCATTTCCTCCGCAACCATTATATTGATACAGATACCACCTGGAACAACGAACTGCCCTATGTTATTTTTGGCGGCGTACAGGTTGCGCAAAACAGCATACTCACTATAGAAAAAGGCTGCCGTATTTATTTGCATGCTGATGCACCATTTATCGTAGACGGTACATTGATCGTGAACGGAACAGCGGCAAACCCGGTAAGTTTCCGGGGCAACAGGTTAGATAATATATACCACGATCTCCCATCGTCCTGGCCGGGCATCTATTTCAGGCAAAGCAGCGTAAATAATATTATTCAGTATGGCAGCATTAAAAACGCTTACCAGGGTGTTATTGCCGTAGGTCCCGCTACCAATGCGTTACCCAAGCTGCAGCTGCGCGAATGTATAATAGATAATATATACGATGCAGGCATCCTTGCTCTGGGTTCGGATATTGACGCCGTAAACTGCCTGATCAGCAACTGCGGTTCTAATATCGTAATAAATGCAGGCGGGGCATACCGGTTTACGCATTGCACTGTAGTGAGCTACAACAATAATTATATCAGCCATAAAAAACCGGTGTTAACGCTGAGCGATACAGATGAGGCAGGCAACAGCTATGCGCTCAATGCCCTCTTCCGTAATTGTATTGTATGGGCCGGGGGCAATACTGTAGAGAACGAGGTGTATACAAACAAAAAGGGCAATGCTGCTTTTAGTGTAAATTTCGATCATGTGCTGTATAAGGCAAAAGACATCGCCCCGGATATTCATTTAATGAACAGTATCGCTAACCAGGATCCTGCATTTGACAGTATTAATGCCGACAGGCGTTATTTTGATTTTCATATTGGTAAAAATTCTTCCCCGGCCATAGGTGCCGGCACACCTGCTTCCATCAGCCATGACCTTGACGGGAAGGAAAGAACGGGCGACCCCGACCTGGGCTGTTATACAAAACATTAACGCAGGATACGGATATTTTATACCAACTTTGTACCTTACTATAAATTCTTTGGTATGATACGTTTATTATTGGTAACACTCGCTTTAACGATCGCCTCCTCTGTTTACGAATTTAAAGTAGAAGGACTGGAAGGCGGTACAATTGACCTTTCCCAATACAAAGGGAAAAAAATATTAATTGTAAACACAGCTTCCAAGTGCGGGTTTACACCACAGTACAAAGACCTGGAGCAGTTATACGAGCAGTATAAAGGCAAGCTGGTAGTTATAGGATTCCCGGCCAATAATTTCATGCGGCAGGAGCCGGGTACTAATGCGGAGATAAAGGAGTTTTGTGAAAAGAATTACGGCGTTACTTTTCCTATGGCGGCAAAGGTTTCGGTAAAGGGTGATGATATACATCCGTTGTTCAAATACCTCGATGACGAAGCGGAGAAGATCGGCATTAGCAATCCTATAAAATGGAACTTCACCAAGTTTTTGATAGATGAAAAAGGGAAGCTGGTTACTGTTTTCCCCAGCAAGGTAAAACCGATGAGCGAAGAAGTATTGAAATACCTGAATTGATAAGGGTGTTGCGCCAAAGCTGAAATATGGGCTGTGCAAAAACTAATATTTTGCCGTAATCCTGCGTGCATAAGCCGTGCCTTTGCTATTTATTTCCGAGGTGAAATTTTACTTCCATTATGAAACATTTTATTAGCCTGCTGTTATTGGTATGCTGCTTTCATGCTGTACTGCCGGCACAGGTATTATTAGTTAAAAATAAAAAAGCTTCAGGCAGGATCATCCTTACTTCTAACGACAGCGTTGACGCCGGGGCTGCACGCCTGCTGCAGGATTTTGTGGAAAGAATTACCGGAACAAAACTGCTGATCCAAAAAACAGATCAAATTAAAAAGAATGATATTGTTATAGGCAATAACGGGTTTAATAAAAAAGTACAGAAAGCTGCGCTTTCGGAAGATGGATTTCACGTAGTGCACAATAACCATGTACTGCAGGTGGTTACAGGTGGCGGAAAGGGATCAATATATGCCATAGTAAGCTTGCTGGAACGGTACTGCGGGGTTTCCTACTGGGGAGAAAATGAATATAGCTTAACCCAAACTTCCACGCTGCAAA